>DAIMHT010000048.1:0-9563 GCA_036723155.1 Actinomycetota bacterium | reverse complement strand
TCGCCGAAGGACCCCCCGAGCACGTCGCCAAGACCGCCGAGAGCCACACCGGCCGCTACCTCGCGCCGCTCCTCGGGCTCGCCTGACCCGACCCACCGATGAGCCCCAGCGGCCGCGGACGTCGGACTCTCGACCGCCGATGAGGCGACCGAACGACGCGGAGGCGTGAGCGTGGACTGGAAGCTGGAGCTGGTGGTCGTGCCGGTCTCGGACCTGGACCGGGCCAAGGCCTTCTACACCGAGCAGGCCGGGTTCCTCGTCGACGTCGACCGCCAGGTCGGCCCGGACTTCCGGGTCATCCAGCTCAGCCCGCCCGGCTCGGCGTGCTCGATCTTCCTCAGCGCAGGGAGCGACGCAGCCGGGTCGGTCCAGGGTCTGCATCTGAGCGTGTCCGACATCGAGGCGGCCCGTGCCGAGCTCGTGGCGCGCGGCACCAACGTTGGCGAGCTCTTCCACTTCGAGGAAGGCGGCCAGACGGCCGGCCCAGACCCGCAGCGCGGCGACGCCGACCGGCAGGTTGGCCGATACCGGACGAGCTCGCGATGGGAGCCGATCGGGGGTCGTGGAATATTGGTTCAGGGTGGCGACCCGAGGTGTCGATGCTCGCGCTGATGGCGCCTGCCGGGTTGCAGCTGCACGGGGCCGACCGTGGCCACTGAGGTCGGGCTCGGCACCCACGAAGACGCGCGCGAGATCAGGGAACTCGACCGGCAACTCGACGAGCGAGACGCGCGCTCCGACGGCCCAGCAGTGCCGATCACGCATCGACCTCGTGCGGTCGTCGTTGCCGTGCTCATGCTGTTGTTGGTCGGTGCGGGGATCCGCGCGGTGCGGCTCAATCAGCCCGGGCTCGAGCACTACGGGACACGTCAGTACAACTCGGCGTTGCTGGCCCGGAAGTACGAGCAGGCGCTCGGCGGCGCTGCCGCAGGGGTCAGCCACCGCGTCGTGACCGCCGCCGCGCCCGCGGAGATCGAGCCACCCATCATGGAGGCGGTCACCGCGGTCGCCTGGAGGCTCTCCGGGAGTGAGCCCCTGTGGTTCCCCCGGGTGCTGTCGATCCTGGCCTGGTCACTCGGTGGGTGGTTTCTCTACCTCTTGCTCGAACGGTTGGCATCGCGGGTCGCCGGGATCGTGGGGGTCGCGGTCTGGTCGCTGCTGCCGTTCGCGATCGCGGCGACGCGCACGTTCCAGCCCGATCCCCTCATGGTCGCGGCCATCGTGGGGGCGGTGTTGGCCCTCGTCATGTACGACGACGAACCCAGCCGTCGGCGCCTGGTTGTCGCCGGATTGGCTGGCGGATTCGCCGCGTTCGTCAAGTTGCCTGCAGCGTTCCTGATCGCGCCGGTCTTCGCCGTCATCATGTACCGTCATGGCGGGTTCCGCGCGTTGTGGTCGCGTCGGACGGCACGGTACGTGGCACTGTTCATCGGCCCCGCCCTGGTGTATTACGGGTACGGCTTCTTGGTCGGGGGTTTCCTGGCCGGTCAAGAAGGCGGCCGCGCGTTGCCGCATCTGCTGGTCACCGCGACCTTCTGGCGGGAGTGGGGCCGGATGATCGGCGCGACGGTCGGCGTGGTGCTGCCGTTGTTGGCGCTCGCCGGTCTGCTGATCGCTCGGGGCCGAGCCCGTTCGGTGGGGTTCGCCCTCGTCGCGGGGTACGTCAGCTTCGGGCTGGTGTTCACCTACCACTACGAGACGCACAGCTACTACCACCTCCCCCTGGTGCTCGTGCTGTCCGTCGGCATCGGGCTCCTCGCGCATGCTGTGACCTCGCTCGTGCGCGCCCGGCGAGCTGATCTGACGTCCGTCGGTGTGGCTGCGGCAACGACGATGACGGTCCTGGCCGCCACTCAACTGGGGGCGTTTTCCATCGTCCCGGCCGCGATCCCGGCGGCGACGACGCACACCGAGGTCGCGGTGCCGCCCGAGATCGGCAACCTCGTGCACCACGCAACCGGACTCGTGTTCCTCGCACCCTCATACGGTGACACGCTGAAGTTCTACGGAGGCGTGGCCGGGACCTGGTGGCCGAGTGCCGCGGATGTCAAGCTCGCCCAGCTCGAGGGCAACCCGCCGAAATCGGTGCGGGCCCAATTCGCCGAGATCAGCCAGAAGGGGCGTCCGAGTTTCTTCGTCGTGACGGATCTGCGCGAATGGCACGACCAGCCCGACCTGCGCGCGTACCTCCGGAACCACTACCCCCAGGTCGCGTCGAGCCGCGATTACGTCGTGTACGACCTCCGGGGCGGCGCGGCAAGCCGATGACGCTGGCCGATCCGGCGACCCGCCGGCCGATCGGCGCTTCCGTGTTGGTCGTCTCGCGGTGTGATCCTTAGTCCACGCGGTACAGCCACGCGTCCGGCGTCGGCCGGCCGGGGAGATCGGCGCGGCCCATCACCCAGCGCAGCGACGCCCACGCGCCGACCCCCGTTGCGTCCACGTCGGGGAACAGCCGCTCCAGGACCGGGCCGCAGAGCTCCTCGGGAGGTGTGAAGTCGACCCCAACGCCCGCGGCGATGTCGTCGGCGTGGAGGAGCAGTTCGGCCGCCCCCATTGCGGCGAACGCCTCGGGGCCGATCGTCCCGAGCGCGTGGTAGGCACGGGTGTCGAGCGGGGTGCAGCGCACCTCCGCGACGAGCAGGTTCCCGGCGGCGTCGACCACCTCGGCGAGGACCGGGGGTGACGCGTCGGGGTCGGGCTCGGTCGCGAACCCGACCCAGCCGTCCCGGGCGCGGGCGGCGAGCTGCGCGGCGTAGGACACGAGGACGTCGGCGAGGTGCGCCGCGGTGTGCCAGCAGTCCCAGCTCAGCACCCCGGCGGGCTGTGACCAGTCTCCGCCGCTGCACGCGTCGAGGGCGTCGGCGCTGACCGCGACGGTCCGGGCGAGGTCATCGGCGTCGACCCGGGTTCGGACCGTCACCCGCCCAGTGTCGCGCGCCGTCCCCGGGTCGGCGGCCCGGGACGACCGGCCGCGTAGCGTCTGCCCGGTGAGCGCCGATTCGTGGGAGACGCACGCCGGGTGGTGGCAGCGGAACTTCACCGGCGGCGCCGACCCCGAATACGACGAGCAGATCCTGCCCCTGGCCGACGTGCACCTGGCCGGCGCCACGCGGCTCCTCGACGTCGGCTGCGGCGAGGGCCAGCTGTCCCGGCGGATGGCCGCCCTCGGCGCCTGGACGGTCGGGATCGACCCCACCGCGGGGCAGCTCGTCACCGCCGCGGCCCGCGGCGGTGACGTCCGCTACAGCCGAGCCGCCGCCGAGGCCCTCCCGTTCGCCGAGGGCAGCTTCGATGCGGTGGTGATCTGCCTCACGCTGGAGCACCTGGACCCCTTCGAGCCGGCCGTCCACGAGGTCGCCCGGGTCCTGGCCCCCGGCGGGCGGTTCTGCCTGTTCCTGAACCACCCGCTGCTCCAGGCCCCGGGGAGCGGCTGGATCGACGACCACATCCTCGAGGAGCAGTACTGGCGAGTGGGGCCCTACCTGCCCGACGACGTGGCCATGGAAGAGGTGGCCCCGGGCATCAGGTTGCCCTTCATGCATCGCCCGTTGAGCCGATACATCAACGTGATGGCTGAACGCGGGCTCCTGGTCGAGTGGATGGAGGAGCCGCCGCCCCCGCCGGGCTTCGTCGCGCAAGCTGCGGAGTACGCCGAGGCGGCGACGATCCCCCGTCTCTTGCTGCTGCGCGCCCGCAAGCACGAGTGACGGCCACCGTCGTCGCCCCGGCCCCGCCGGTCGCGACGACCCAGCCGACCCGGCGACGGGTCGCGTGGTGGCGCCGCCCCGCGGTCGCGTGCGGGCTGCTCCTCGTGATCTACATGGGGCTGTCGCTCGCCAACGACCCCCGGGCGTTCCTCGGCACCGACACTGGAGGGAAGGTCGCCACCCTCCGGGCTATGGACGCCCGCGGGGACCTCCAGCCCGACCTCGGCTACTGGGCGCAGGCCTTCGACCCCCACGGGACACTGCACCCGATCGCGCTCACCGACCACCTGCGCGGCGAATCGGTGAACGTCACGACGCTCCCCATGCTCTACGCCGGGTACCCGCTCTACGAGCTGGGCGGGCTGCGCGCCATCCTCTTGCTCCCCATGCTCGGCGGAGTGCTGACCGCGCTCGGCGCCCGGACCCTGGCCCGACGGCTCGGCGGGCAGGGCGACCTGGCGTTCTGGCTCGTCGGTCTCTTCACCCCGGTGGTCATCTACTCGCTGGACTTCTGGGAGCACACCCTCGGGCTCGCCGCGATGATCTGGGGGATCGTCGTGCTCTTCGACGTCGCCGACCGACGCGCCGGGTGGCGCGGCGCGCTCCTCGGCGGCGCGCTCTTCGGCGTCGCGGCGACGATGCGCACCGAGGCCTTCGTGTACCTCGCCGCGGTCGGCGTCGCGATGGCGTGGGCCTCCCGGCGCCGTCCCCTGCGCGAGCAGGCCAGGATTGGCACGGCCGCGCTGGCCGGGGTGGCGCTCCCGCTCGTCGCGAACCAGGGGCTCGAGCAGCTCGTGTTCGGTGCGGGCCTGCGCTCCTCCCGGGCGTCGGGCGCGGTCTCCGGAGGCGGGGGCGCGGTGGCGAACCGGGTCCACGAGGCGCTCACGACCATCGTCGGCCTCAACGACTATCACGGGAACCTGGACTTTCTGATCGGCGGGGTCACGGTGGGCGCGTTCGCGCTCGCGGTCGTTTTGCTCCTCGCACCCGAGGCGCGCCGGCGTCGGCTGGGCTGGGTCGCGCTCGGCGTCGCGGTCTTGTTCTACGCCGCCAGCGTCGGTGACGGGCTCGGGTTCCTCCCCGGGCTGCTCGTGGCTTCGCCGCTGGCCGTGGTCGGGATCCTCGTCGTCCATCGCCGCCCGTCGTTCCGCCGGCCGGTCGCCGTCGCGTTGGGGGCCCTGCCGGTGGTGTGGTTCTTCCAATACGGGGGTGGCGCGCACCCGCAGTGGGGCGGCCGATACGAGCTGTGCTCCGGGCTGCTCCTGGCGATCGTCGCCGCGGTTGCCCTCGAGACCGTCCCGTGGCGGACCGTCGTCGCCGTCGTCGCGGTCGCGGGCGCGGTCACCGGGGCCGGCCTCGCGTGGCTCTCCCAGCGCAGCCACGGGTTCGCCCATGCGGTCGCGACCCTTTCGGCCGAGCCCAACCCCGTGGTGACCACCGACATCGCGCACCTGTGGCGGGAGGGGGGCGCGTTCTACACCCCGACCCGCCGGTGGCTCACGACCAACTCCCGCCGCCAGCTCCCCGCCGCGGCCCGGGTGCTGGAGCAGACCGGCGCGGCCTCGTTCACCCTGGTGAGCTGGCCCAGCCCCACCACCCCGCCGATCCCGGACCGGCTCGGCCCGTACCGGCGGGGCTCCGGGCGGCCCCTGGAGCTGGTGCCGGGCCTCGTGCTCCGGGTCACCCAGTACCGGCGCTAGGCCTCGGGACCGGGGCGGCAGGTCTTCGCTCAGCACCGGGCCCGAACCGGCCGATACACCGGGCGTGTGGCGCCTGGCCCGACTGGCCGTCAACGTAGGAACGGGCATCTGCGTGCTCGGGCTCAGCTACGCCCATGCCGCGGCGCACGGCTACTCCATCACGGGCTCGTCCCGGTTCGCGTGGTCGCTCGGGTACCTGCTCGCCCTCGACGTCGCGGCGTACGGCTTCGGGCTCCCGGAGGTCCCCCGCACCCGGCGGCGCGCCGTCGTCGCCGCGCTCGGGGCCACCGCGACCGCGGCGGCCGTCATCTCGGTGCTGCAGCTGATCGTCGGTGACGCGCTCCTGCCACGTGCTGTGGTGTTCGGGTCCGCGCTCGTGCTCGTGCCCTGGTACGTGTTCTGGGCTCGGGTGGCCGGCGACGCCCGGTCGCGTGACGCCGAGCGCGACCGTGTGCTCCTCGTCGGCGACTTCGACGAGGTCGACACCCTCCGGGCCGAGCTCGACCGGGCTCCCGAACGGCACGCGCTGATCGCGGCCGCGATCACACCCGAAGCCGCCGCCGTCACCGACCCGCCGACCCTCCCGCTGCTCGAGACCGCCGCCGCGGTGCGAGCGACGGTCCTGGTGCTGAGCCGGCGGGCGCAGAGCGACGACGACGTCGTGCTCCAGGCGGCGCGGCTGCACGAGGCCGGCGTCCGGGTCCGCACGCTGTCGCTCTTCTATGAGCAGTGGCTCGGGAAGCTCCCCGTCGGCGAGCTCGAACGGGTCTCGCTGCTCTTCGACGTCGGCGAGGTCCACGCGCCTCGGTACGCGCGCGTGAAGCGCCTCTTCGACCTGTGCCTCGGGGCGACCGGGTTCGCCGCGCTGGTCCTCGTGACGCCGGTCATCGCGGTCGCGAACCTCATCGGGAACCGAGGTCCGCTCTGGTACCGCCAGCCCCGGATCGGCCGCGACGCGGAGCCGTTCTCGATCCTGAAGTTCCGCACCATGCGCACCGTCGACCCCGAAGGGGACCCGACCACGCTCGACGACCCCCGGGTGACGCGTTTCGGTGGGATGCTGCGGCGCTTCCATCTCGACGAGCTGCCGCAGGTGGTCAACATCCTGCGCGGCGAGCTGTCGGTCGTCGGGCCCCGCCCCGAGCAGCCCCATCTCGTGGCCGAGCTGTCGGCCAAGCTGCCGTTCTACCGGCTCCGGCACCTGGTCCGGCCCGGCCTGACCGGCTGGGCGCAGGTCAAGTACCGGTACGCCGGCACCGACGTGGAGGCGCTCGAGAAGCTCCAGTACGAGTTCTTCTACCTGCGCCGGCAGAGCCTGGGGCTCGACGTGCGGATCGTCGGCCGGACGTTGCGGTCCGTGATCGGGCGCGACGGCCGGTGACCGCGCCGCGCGTGGACGAGGTCCCGGGACCGGAACCGGCCCGGGTCTCGGATGAGGCACGGGCCGCGGCGCGGGGCTCACTCGCGCTCACCGTGCTGCAGACCTTCGGCCGGCTGCTCGCGTTGGCGTTCGTGCTCGTCGCGACGCGTGCGTTGGCGCCGAGCCAGTTCGGCCGGTACTCGACCGCGTCGGCGTACGTGGTGGTGGGCGGCATCCTCGCGGACTTCGGGACCACGACGGTCATCGTGCGGCGCGTCAGCCGCGCCGCACGCGACGTCGACGCGCTCCTGACCCGGACGTTGCTCGCCTGCCTGGCACTCGGGGTCGCATCGATGCTCGCCGTCGCGGCGATGGCCGTCCTCGCCGGCTACCCGGCAGCGACGCGCACCGACGTGCTGATCGCGGCGATGGCGCTCCCCGCGACGGGCTGCCTCACCTCGATCCTGGGGGCATTCGACGGGAGGGGGCTGATCACCCGGCGGGCGTTCCTCACCTTCTCGTGGTTGAGCGTCATGGCGCTCGGCGGGGTCGCAGGGGTCGTGCTCGACGGCGCCCGGGGCGCGGTGATCGCCCTGCCCGTGGCGTCCACCGTGGCGCTGGTGGCCGCGGCGGCGCAGGCCCGCGCCGCCGGGCTCTGGTCCCTGCGGCTGGAACGGGACGGGCGCGCCGCGTGGGGGCTGCTCCGCGACGCGCTGCCCTACGGCCTGCTCGGAGGGGTCACGGCACTGCAGCTGCGCTTCGACGTGGTCCTGCTGTCCATCGTCGGCAGCGCGGCCGAGACCGCCCGCTACGACCTCGCGGTCCGGGCGCTCGAGGCGCTCGCCTACCTCGGCACCGTGGTCGCGGCGCCGGCCCTGTTCATCTTGAGCCGCCGCCTCGCGGACCATGACCCTGAGGGTGCCCAGCGGGCGCTCAACCACGCCGCCCGGTTCTTGCTCCTGCTCGGTGTCGGGGTCTCGGCGCTGCTCGTTGGGCTGCACGAGCCGCTCACCGTCACCGCCTTCGGGGCCCGCTACCAGGGTGTCGCCATCCCGCTCGCGATCGCGGGCGGCCAGCTGTGGATCGCCTTCGTCGCCGCGTTGCAGGTCGCCGCGGTCGCGGCGGGGGACCGGATCTGGCGGGCGGTGCCCCTGATCGCGGCGGTGGTGGTGGTGATCGTCGCGCTCGACGTGGCGCTTATCCCGGCGTTCGGGGCCGTCGGCGCGGCGTCGGCCACGGTGGCCGGCAGCCTGGTGATGGTGATCGCGCTGGACCGCTTCCTAGTTCGCACCGCGGCGCTACGCACCCCCCGACCCGCGGTGGGGGTGCTCGTCGCCGGCGTCGCGACCGCGGTGACGGCGTGGTGGCTCGCCCCGGTCGGACTGGTCGTGGCGGGCGTGGCGGCGGCTGCGGTCTACGTGGCCGCGGTGCTCCTGACGGGGATCGTGACCCGCGCCGACCTCGTCCGGCTGCGGCTGCTCACCCGCGGCTCCCTCGCGGCCCGCTGAGGCCGGCCCGATCGAACCTCCCGACCGAGTCGCTGCGGGGGCTCAAGGGGCCGGTCGCGCCGGTCGACTACTCGGCGTGGCGTCGCGTCGCTGGTTTCGCAGGCCGCTCGTGGTGGTCGGGGTCGCCGGCCTGCTCCTCGGGACCGTGCTCGTGGTCGCCACGATCGCCTCGGAGCAGCACCCGTGCTGCTCGGGGACGTACGTTCGGCTCTACGACCGTCCGCTCAGCAGCGTCGACGCCGTGCTCGCGCGCGGGGATGGGCAGGCCTTCGCGGCCCTCGCCCAGGACCCGCTCCTGCGACGGCCGTCGGTGATCGCGAACCGGGGTGACTTCGCGTACCGCGCCCAACGGCCGGTCTGGGGTGCCCTGGCCTGGATGTTCTCGTTCGGGCAACCCGGCGCCGTCGGCTGGATCCTCGCCCTGTTGACCATCGCGTCGTGCGGGGCCGCGTGTGCCGTCGGCGCGCTGCTCCTCCAGGAGCGTCAGGTCAGTCCCTGGTGGAGTCTCCTTATCCCGATCGTCGCGTTGGAGACGCTGCGGGAGTTCACGCCCGAGCTCCTCGCGCTCGCGTTGCTCGGCCTGGGCGTGTCCCTGTGGCAGCGTGACCGTCACCGGGCGGCGACCGTGCTGTTCTGCGTCGCGGCGCTCACCCGCGAGACGGTGCTCGTCGGCGTCGCCGCCCTCGCCCTCTGGACGCTCGCCCGAGCGGGACCAACCCTGCGATCCAAGGTGCGGTCGGTGCTCCCGCTTGTGACGCCGTTCGTCGTCTATCTGGGCTGGGTCGTGGTCGTCACCGTTCGGGTCGGCGCGTCGCCCCTCGGTCGTTCCCAAGGTCGTCTCGGCGTCCCCGGCGTCGGGCTGGTCCAGAGCCTCGAGCGGAGCGCCTCGGCGGCGGAGATCGCCGGGTGGTTCGTCGTCGCCGTCGGGATCTGCGCCGCGGCGATGGTGCTGCGCCGGTCGGACGTGCTCACGTGGGTGGCCGCGGCGTTGCTCGGGTTCGGGCTGCTGCTGGGCCCGTCGGTCTGGCTCACCAACGCCGGGTACACCCGCACCCTGCTGCCCCTGTTCGTCCTGGGTGCCATCCCGGTCCTCGGTGCGGTCCAGGACCGGATCCGGCCGACCGCCCGGTCCGGGGTCCGGCTCGTGCTTTCCCCGGGCGACGCCCGCTCCGCCCCCTGAGCGCCCGACGGTCGGCCGGCCGGAAACCGGCTCAGCCCCGTACCGGACCGCGCCGATACCCCAGACGTGGCAGTCGCACCGGCCCTCGTGACGTGAGCCTCTCGC
>DAIMHT010000047.1:0-9673 GCA_036723155.1 Actinomycetota bacterium | reverse complement strand
ACACGCGTTCCGGTTACGGGCCGGGCGCGAAGACGATGTGGCCCTCACCGTGGCTGACGGACGGTCCGTCAGCGACGTGACGCACCGTGCAGCTGCGGGCGCAGTGCACGACGATCGTCTTCGCTCCCCCCTCGGTGGCGACGAGGAGATCACCCGACTGGGCGCCGGCTTGAGCCAGCTGGGCTCCGGTCAGGCGCAAGATGCTGTCGGTGCCGGGATGGCGGTTACCGGGCGAGCGCCGATCGGCAAGGTACGCCGAGTCTCCGCGAACGTCCATCGGGATCACGCCGATGCTCTCGACGCCGATGTCCCCTCCACTCGGCAGTCCCGATCGAGCGAGGATCTGGGAGCCACCGTCGGGTCCGATCGCCACCAGCCGACCACTGTGCTCGTCCGCGCCGACGAGGTCGCCGGCGAAGGCGCCGAACGTTGTCGGTGCGACGACGATGCCGCCTTCGAAGGAGGGCGCGCGGGTCGTGATCGTCGCGACGCGGCCGGCGCAGTCGATGGCGTAGACCACGGCGGCGCCGTGCAAGGCCGCGGTGACCAGGAGGCGATGACCGAACCGGCCGACGTCGTCGAACGCGATTCCCCCGGGGGAGATCCCTGCCGGCAGGTCGACCAGTCGGCGGACCTGACCGAGGGCGTCGATCTGGATCACGCCCGGGTGGGCCTTGGGCTCCAGGGCGTAGACCCCATCGGGGGCGAACGAACATCCTGAACCCTCGGGCGTTGCCCCCGTCGAGAGGGCGACGTACGGCTCCGGGCCCTTGGCGGTCCGGTAGCCGTCGGCGAACGGAGTTGGTACGCCCCCGAGGTGCAGCAGCGCCAGCCGTCCATCCGTCGCCACGGTGAGCGACCCGTCGCCGCGCGGACCGGTCAGATCCACGACCGCGGCCACATGCGCGAAACGAGTCCAGCGCGTCACCCCCGTCGGCGCCGATCCTGCCGCGGCCGCTCCGGTCAGGACGGATCCCACGACCGCCACGACGGCCGCGCCCATCAGGGCCACGGCCGTGACCGAACTCCGCCCGGAACGACGAGCGCCGGGCATCGACCGTGGCGCGACGCCGGCCACCGGCGGCTTCACGCGGTCACGCGGTCCGAGGGTGCGCTCGCGCCGGACGGGCGAGGACCGGCTCGGCGGGCCAAACGCACGAAACACGCCGCGATCAAGGCGATCAAAGCGGCATTCCGGGCCACGACCACGACCTGGGGAGCGACGGCGTTCGTGTTCGCGTAGGTGTCGATCAGGGCGAAGTCAGCCACACTCAACGCTACGACCAGAAGGGTCAGTCGCCCAACGAGTCGGCTTCCGTGGGCGACGGCGATCGCCGCGAACGGGACGAGCCAGATCGCGAACTGCGGCGACAGCAGCGGCGTGCACACCAAGAACGCGCCGACCGCGGCCAGCGCGGCGGTGCCGTCGAGCACCTTCGACGGGTCTGCAGCCCGCGCCGCGAGCAGCCACGCCGAGATGACGGCGACGCCCAGCACGACCGCGGACAGGACGATCGCCCATCCCCGAACGTGACCGACGCGAAAGGCGCCTTCGTTGTAGTGCACGACGTCATTCGTGGTCACGCGAATGATCGATCCCACGGTGCTCTCGATCTCCCACCCGGTCGCGCCTCGCATCGACACGACCTGGAGGGGGCCGTCGGTTCCGACCCAGGCGACCCACGCCACCAGACCCGCGCCGGCCAGGACGGTGAACGAGGCCAGGGCACGCCACGAGCGGCGGGCGACCAGCCCCGGCACGAGCAGCACCGGCCAGAGCTTGGAGAACACCGCCGCGGCGAGCATCACTCCGCCCAACGCCGGTTGTCGTCGCCGGAGCAGAGCCAGTGCTGCCACCGCCAGAGCCACCGACAACAGGTCGAGCCGAAGGTAGAGGAAGGGGTAGCAGACCAGTGGGAACCCGATCACGAGATACGCGAATGCCGCGCGGCGCCCCCAGCCCCACAAGATGAGCGCCGCCACGATGAGGTCGAGGGCCAACTGGGACCACATGGTGGCGACCGTGGCCGCGTGCGTGGTGGAGCTGTCGAGCACCTCGATCGCTCCGAGCATCACGGGCGGATACTCGACCGGAAAGTCCCGATATGGCGTCCCGTGATGAGACGACGTGATGCTGTGGAAGCGCCGGACGTCACCGGTCAACGGGGCGTGCGCACCGTACGTCTCGTCCTGGCTCAGGGTGATCGGAACGGCCGCGATGCGCGCCACGATGAGCGCCAGGGCGAGCACCCCGAAGGCTCGGGCCCTCTTTCCCCGACGGGGATCATCGGTGTCGGCGTCCGTCGGCGCGCCGTGCGACCGCCACCGACCGGTCCCGCCCGCGCCGGCCGCGGTGTCCGTTGTCGGGGTGTCCGCACGATCGTTCCGTGGGACGAGCTTGACCCTCATCGCCCGAAACCCCCACGAGAAGACCCGGTCGGAATCAATCTACCGATCGCCGTGACCAGGTCGGAACCGGAGCCGCCGGCGTGAGGAGCCGCTTCGGCACGGGCGGCGCTACGCCCCAATCCGAACCTGAAGATCGATCGGTGGATGGGGCTGCCACTGCTCCGCGTCGGGAGTCCAGACCTGTCCCCCGTACACCACCGACCGGATCCCGAACGGCGATGCGTGCCCGACCAGCCAGGTCGCGACCGTCCAGCCACGCGCCGAATCGAGGGCGACGCCGAGGGTCGGGGACCCCAGCTCCTGGGCCATCGCCTGTTGCAGCACCGCCGATGGGGGCACGCTCTGGATCGGTGCGCGACAGCTCAACGCCGCCGGGACCTCGCCGGTCGTCGCCCGCGCCACGACGCGGGCTTCGGACTCCCAGCTGGCGTACGCCGTCGGCGACCCGCTCCGCTGCACCTGCTGGGCCGCGACGGTGATGGGCAAGGTCTCCCAACCCGCGATCGCAACCAGGTGCTGGTAGAAGGCCGCCGCGGCATACGACGGGGTCAGGATCTGGGCGGGTGAGCCCCAACCTTGCGACGGTCGCTGCTGGAACAGACCGAGCGAATCCCGGTCGCCGTGCGTCAGATTGCGCAACCCCGACTCTTGCAGCGCCGTCGCGACCGCCACGGTCACCGCGTGATCCGGCAGGCCCATCCGCTTGCCCACCGCCGCGATCGTGGTGGCGTTCGCCGCCTGCTCGAGATCGAAGAAATACGACACCGACCCGACCGCAACCCGACACTCGGGTGGTCCCGTCGGGCTCGTCGCGGAGAGCAGGCGAACCACACCCGCGGCGCCGGCGAGGATGATGACGACGCCGGCGACCGCGAGCAACGGGCGCCACCCCGGTCGGTGCCAGCGGACGCGAGGCACACGGGGGCGAGCCCGAGATGTCGGCGGACGTCGAGTCGAGGTTCGGCGAGCCCGAGGTGTCGTTGGACGTCGAGTCGAGGTTCGGCGCGGTGGCGGCGTCGTACCCGGAACCATCGACCATGAACGGGCGCCGGGCGGCTCACCGGTCATCGGTGGCACGTTCGTCGCTCGTGGTCCATCCACCCGACCGTCGCGGTCCCGACGACACCCGCGCGCCGGGAACCGGTCGGCTCGTCGGTGCGGGCATTGGGGGCTGCTTCATTTCGGCGTTCTCCGATGGGGCGAAACCGGCAGGGACAGAGCCGGGGAGCTGAGACGGTGGGCACGGTCCGCAGTCACGCGCCGAGCCTTCTCGAGTTCCCCAGTCTGGCCGACGCTGCCGGATTCCTGGCCGCGACCCTCCGGGGAGACCCGTTGCCCGGGGACCGGCCGCCGAGTCGGGCGGATCGCCTAGCGGGCGCGCCATTCGGGGGCGGTCGTCTCCCAGAGCTCGATCGGGTACTGACATTGCGGATGCACCGCCTGGCGAAGCCATCGCATTCCGAGGCGTCGCATGACCGCTCCGGACGCGGGATTGTCGGTGTTGTGGATCCCGACGAGCCTCGTGCCGAGACCGGCCCGGAAGAACCAGCCGATGGAGGCCGCGGCCGCTTCAGTCGCATACCCATGACGTTGATGCGCTTGGAGGACGGTCCAACCGACGTCTGGCCCAGGCATCGCCTCCGGGCACCAGGCCGGTCGTCCGAACCCGACGGTTCCGACCACCGTTCCGTCGAGGAGCTCCGTGACGAACGGGCCAAAGCCGTCGTCATGCCATGCCGTGATGCCACGCTCGAGGTCAACCGAACACTCGTCGCGCTGATGTGGGACACCGGTGTGGATGTGGCGCATCAGCTCGGGATCAGTGTTGATGCGCGCGATGACGCTGTAGTCGGCACGATCGACCGGCCGCAGCGCGAGCCGGCTCGTCAACAGCTCCACAACTCCGAACGTAACCGCAGAGCCCGCTCCATGCCGCGACGGTCGCCATAATGGGCCCCGCACGATCGAACGAGCAGCGATCTCTCGACGAAGGCAGGCACCTGATGAGCGGGCTCCGACGAGGCGGGTCGTGACGGCCCGTCGTCGTCCCACGAAGCCGGCGCCGTCTGGAGCTGCCGATACGGGTGGAGACACGCCCGCCGACGTCGGCCCCGGCCACACGGAGTCGTGGGTGCAGCGCCTGCTCGATCCGAGTCGCACCGCGGTGCACTCGGCCCGAGGTCATCTCGGCCCCGCGTGGAGACGAGCCACCCGAGGCGAGCCTCGCCTGCCCGTCACGGTGGCGATCCTGGTCGCGATCGGTCTCCAGGCCGCCCTGCCCGACCGGGTGGCGAACCAGCCCCGGTGGCTGCTGCCGGGACTCGCGGCGTTGCTCCTGCTGGGGATCGTCGTCGCCAACCCGACGCGCATCAACCGGCGGTCACCAGCGCTCCGCGCGACGACGCTGCTGCTCGTGACGTTCATGAGCGCGGGAAACATCGCCTCCGCAGCCCGGCTGGTCGTCGACCTCGTACGAAGTCAAGGGCTTCGCGACCCCACGGAGCTGCTCCTCACGGGGTTGGCCATCTGGCTCACCAACGTGATCGTGTTCGCCCTGTGGTACTGGGAGTTTGATCGCGGTGGTCCCGTCGCCCGCGCGATCTCGCCGCGTCCCTATCCGGACTTCCTCTTTCCTCAGATGACCACGCCCGAGCTGGCACCTGAGCACTGGGAACCGGGCTTCGTCGACTATCTCTACATGTCGTTCACGAACGCGACGGCGTTCAGCCCGACGGATGTCATGCCGATGTCACGGTGGGCCAAGCTCACGATGCTCGTCCAGTCGGCGATCTCGTTGATCACCGTCGCGCTGGTCATCGCCCGCGCGGTGAACGTCCTGAAATAGGTCGAGCCCCGGGCCCGGGGACCGTTCAGGTCCCGGTCAGATCCGGGATGTGCCGCCCTCGGCCGACGGCCCTCCCGAACGGGAACGAATAGGACAGTTCGGTCCCCCAGCTGGGGAAACCCGTGGTGCCGGCCGCCCAGCCCTTGGGCTCGCTCCAACCGCGCGTCTCAGACCCGAACGCGCGACGCTCAGGACGTAACGGCGGGCCCCTCCCGGCGTTGCGCTCGAACAGGAGGAAGCGGCGATGGCCAGCACGGAGGCGTTCCCCCAGCCGGTTGAGGCCCTTCGGGCCCCCGTGGCGCGCTACTGGAGCCCGGCTCAGCTGATCGCCCCCGCGATCGGGTTCGTGTTCATAGCGTGGGGCCTGATCAACATCGGACACAGCGGCTTTCACCCCGAGCGGGTGTTCCAACCGCACGACGCGCTCGCGGGCCTGCACTACACGCCGTTCCTGGCCTCGCTCGAGGTCGGCTTCGGCCTCGCGATGCTCATCGGCGGGGCTCTGCTCCGCGCCGCCCGGACGCAGATCAGAACCGTGAACGGTCTGGCCGTCGGCCTCGGAATGGTGATCGTGACCCTGGCCGGAGGAGCCGCGCTCGGTCTCGGCATCGTGATCCTCATCGACGCATGGCCAACGCAGGTGAACCACTGGCTCAACGCCGACCATCGAGACGGCGTGCTGTACCTCATCGCGGGCGCGGTCGGTCTCTGCGCGGCGATCGCCTCGCCGTTCGTGCTCGCACCCGCCGAGGCGCGAAGCCCGCTCCAGCCGGAACTCGCGTCACCTCCAGAGCCGGAACCCACTCCGGACGAGCCAGGTGCGAAGCCCGAGCTGGTCGCGGCACCCGACGCGAGTTGAGCACCGTGCGCTAGTCAGCGCAGTACGGGATCCGGCGTCGGTGGCCGCGGCCAACGGTTGGTCTGATCGGGGGCTGGCGCGGCGCAACTGCGGGTAAGAATGCCGACGATGGAGATGGCCGTCGGACCGCCGCAGGTCTCCGACGTGGTGCATGCCCGCCGGTGGTGGACACTCGGGACGCTCTGCGTCGCGCTCATCGTGATCGGCGTCGACAACACGATCCTGAATGTGGCGCTTCCTTCGATCGTCCGCGACTTGAACGCTTCGGGCTCCCAGCTCCAGCTGATGGTGGACGCCTACACCATCGTCTTCGCCTGTCTCCTCCTGACCGCTGGGTCGCTCGGTGACCGGTACGGGCGCCGCCACGCCCTCATGTTCGGGTTGACCTGGTTCGGCTTGTCCTCCGCGCTGGCTTCGACCGTCAGCACCCCGACCCAGCTCATCGTCGCCCGCGGCCTCATGGGGATCGGCGGCGCGTTCATCTTCCCGACGACGCTCTCAATTCTTACCAACACGTTCCGGGATCCCGGCGAGCGGGCGATGGCGATCGGAGTCTGGGCCGGCGTGTCGGGGATCGGCATCGCGCTCGGCCCCCTCGCGGGCGGCTTCCTCGTCGAGCAGTTCGGCTGGGGCTCGGTGTTCCTCGTCAACCTTCCGATCTGCGCGATGGCGCTGCTCTTGTCGTGGCGATTCGTACCCAACACCAGCGACCGGGCGGAGAGCCCCCTGGATCCGGTCGGAGCGCTGTTCTCCATCGTCGGGTTCCTGTTCTTCTTGTACGGGATCATCGAGGGTCCCGACAAGGGCTGGTCATCCCCGGTGGTGTCGATCTCCATCGGCCTTGGGATCGTCTTCATCACGCTGTTCGCGCTCTGGGAGTGGCGGAGCCCGGCTCCGATGCTCGACGTGCGATTCTTCAAGAACGCACGCTTCTCGGCCGCGTCGGCGACCATCACCCTGACGTTCTTCGGCTTCTACGCGTCGACGTTCCTGTTGACCCAGTACTTCCAGTTCATCCTCGGCTACAGCCCGCTCAAGGCGGGAGTGCTGATCGTCCCGACCGCGGTTGGTCTCATGGTCGGATCGCCACTAGCGCCGAGGCTCGTGAACCGGGCGGGCACGAAACGGGTCGTGATCCTCGGCTTGGCGCTCGTGGCCACCGGGATGGCGTGTTACGCCTCAAACACCATCATGTCGGACTTCTGGCTCGGGCTCGTGGTGCGCTTGATCACCGGCCTCGGCTTCGGGATCACCAGCGCGCCCGTCACCGAATCGATCATGGGCTCGCTGCCGCCGAGCCGCGCCGGAGTCGGCTCCGCGGTCAACGACACGACTCGCCAGACCGGCGGTGCCCTCGGCGTGGCGGTGATCGGCAGCATCTTCGCGGCCCGATATCACTCGGTGATCGGCAAGCTCCTGTTCCTGCCGGCGAGCGTTCGAGCGGCGGCGCACGAATCGATCGGGACCTCGCTGCAGGTCGCGGCCCGGCTCGGCCGCGCCACGGGCGGGCACCTCGTGAGCGTCGCCACCCACGCGTACCTGTCGTCCATGCGTCTGACGTACGCCGTGGGTGTGAGCGTCATCATCGTCGCGATGATCGTGGCGTACCGGTACCTCCCGGCTCGAGCGCAGCCCGTGGGATACGACGTGCGGCCGGATGCGCGTGCGCGCCGGACCAGCCCGCGCGCCGAGCACCCACCGATCGCTGTCACCGGCCCGGTCGAATAGTGACCACCCGGGGAGGACGACCATGGTGAACCCGTCCACCGCGCGCGTCGTGACGATGTCCGCCACCTACGGGGCGGGGGGCAGCGTCATCGGCCCTCGACTGGCGGACCAGCTTGGCCTCCCGTTCGCGGACCGGTTGATCCCCGCCCGCGACGCACCGGCGCCGGCGATCGGCACGGAACAAGTCACCGATGCGGAACGTCTCCAGGTCTCGCGGAGTCGCTTCCTTGCCCGGCTCGCCCAGCTCACGGGCGGCCTCGGCCTGCCCGTGCCGCATCCCGACGACCTGACCGATCCTGTCCGACAGCGAGTCGAGCAGAGCATCCACGAGCTGGTCGGGTCAGGAGGCGCCGTCATCTTGGGCCGGGCCGCGGCCTTGGTGCTCGCCGACGACCCGCAGGCGTTCCATGTCCGCCTCGACGGACCCGAGACGCGGCGGGCTGCTCGAGCGATGGCGATCGAGGGGATCGACGACGCCACCGCGCGCGCTCGACTGGTCGAGACGGATCGGGCCCGGGCCCGGTACGTCGATCAGCTCTACGGACAGGATCCGACCGACCGGCGGCTGTACCACCTGGTGCTCGACTCGACCGTCTTGGCGACCGACGACTGCATCAACGTGCTCGCGGCAGCCGCAGAGGCCTTTTGGAACCAAGGCGCCCGACGCTAATTCGCTCAAGAGTGCCGACACCTCGGTAGCGTTCTCTCGTCGACGGGAGCCCGGAACTGGGCTCGCGTCGGTGCCGACCGGGCCGAACCTTCGGGTTCGGGATTGGAATGCCACGGCGCGGGTACGGAGCCGTGTAACGATGCCGACCCCATCGGCGCCCTTCGGGAGCCCCGAACCCCCAAGTCCCCCCAGCACAGGAGTCCTGATGAACAAGAAAGACCTCATTACCGCCATCGCCGAAGATACGGGCACGGACAAGAAGACCGCTGACACGTTCCTCACCTCCTTCGTCGAGGTCGTGACGGAGAACGTCGCCAAGGGGGAGCCCATCGTCATCAGCGGGTTCGCCAAGTTCGCCCGCGTCGAACGTGCGGCGCGCATGGGACGGAACCCTCAGACCGGCGAGCCGATCAAGATCGCTGCGTCGCGCAAGGTTCGGGTGACGCCGCTGAAGGCGTTCAAGGACGCGGTGCTCTCGTCCAAGAAGAGGTAGCGCCCCGACGGTCGCTCACCCCCGGTGGGATCGGCCGTTACATCTCCAGAGCGACCGCAAGCGCGACGAGCAGGGCCGGGTAGCGGTTCGGCCACTCGGCCGTTTTCGGGATCCGCAACCGCGCCGGCAGCGAATCGGTGAGCTGCTGCGCGGGCAATCCGACCACATTCGCGGCGTGGGCCTGGCCGATCGATTCAAAGCGCAGGGACAGGCGGTGCGCTTCGAGCATGATGCACGTCTCCAGCGACACTCGCTCGAACGCGCTGGCGTACGTCCAGTTCGTGTAGCGAAGGGGCCGCGCCACGGCCACCACCGCGATCCCCAGATCTCGAAGGATGCGGCCCGTTCGCGCCGCGAAGTTCGCCAACCGCCTGCTGTCGTCGGTCTCGGCTGCCGGCCCCAGTTGGTCGACGAGGTCCAGCATCGCGTGGTCGGGAGGCTCCACGACGGCCAAGTGGGCGACGTCGCCGGCGAGGTTGACACCCAGCACCCGGTCCCTCGTCGCGGTGTGCACCGGTTCGTCGTCGTCGACCTCGACGAGCGCTGGTTCGAGAGGCTCGCCCGGCGGAGGAACCTGGCGGACTTGGCGGCGAGGCTCCGCCGATCGATCGTCGGGCCGGAGGATGCGCACCCCCGAGCGCTCGTCGGGTGTCCGCGGGGCATCCTCGA
>DAIMHT010000046.1:0-9763 GCA_036723155.1 Actinomycetota bacterium | reverse complement strand
TCGGTGTACTTGTAGTGCCAGTAGTCGTCGCGGGCTTGGATGTCGGGGATCTCGGCGAAGTTGTACTCGGGCGGTGGTGACGAGATCGACCACTCGATGGTGCGGCCGTCCCACGGATCGTTCCCGGCGGGGGCGCCCCGGCGGTGCGACACGATGGCGTTGACGATGAAGAACAGGACCGACAGCGCGATGAGGAACCCGCCGATGGTGGCGATCAGGTTGAGGGTGTCCCACCCGAACCCGGCCGGGTACCGGTAGGTGCGGCGCGGCATCCCGTAGATCCCGAGCAGGTGCATCGGGAAGAACGTGAGGTTGAAGCCGATGAGCATGGTCCAGAAGTTCAGCTTGCCGAGCCGTTCGTCGAGCATCCGGCCGAACACCTTCGGGTACCAGTAGTAGAAGCCGGAGAAGAGGCCGAACACGAGACCGCCGAACAGCACGTAGTGGAAGTGGGCGACGACGAAGTACGAGTCGTGCTGCTGGGTGTCGGCGGGGACGACGGCGAGGCTGACGCCGGAGAGCCCACCGATGGTGAACATGGCGATGAACCCGAGCGCGAAGTACATCGCGGTCGTGAGTCGCACCGCGCCCTTGTAGACGGTGGCGAGCCAGTTGAAGATCTTCACCCCGGTCGGGATGGCGATCAGCATGGTGGAGAGGGAGAACGCGGAGATCGCGACCGGGCCCAGACCGGTGGTGAACATGTGGTGGGCCCAGACCCCCCAGCCGAGGAACCCGATCGCGATGCCGGAGAACACGACGACCGGGTAGCCGAACAGCGGCTTGCGGGAGAACACCGGGAGGACCTCGGACACGATCCCCATGCCGGGCAAGATGAGGATGTACACCTCGGGATGGCCGAACAGCCAGAACAGGTTCTGGTACAGCAGCGGATCGCCGCCCTTCGTCGGCAAGAAGAACGCGGTGCCGAAGTTGCGGTCGAAGAACACCATGATGAGCGCGACGGTGATGATCGGGATCGCGAACAGGGTGAGGAACGCGGTGACGAGCATCATCCAGACGAAGACCGGCATGCGCATGAGCGTCATGCCCGGGGCGCGCAGGTTGAGGGCGGTGACGATGATGTTGATGGCGCCGGTCGTCGACGCGATGCCGAGGATGACGAGCCCGACGGTCCAGAAGTCCGGGCCTCGCCCCGGTAGCGCGCCGAGACTGATCGGGGTGCTGGTCAGCGGGGTGTAGCCGAACCAGCCGCCGTTCGGGGCGCCGCCGAGCAGGAAGCTCGAGTAGAGGAACGCGCCTCCGAGGACGAAGCCGAAGTAGCCGAAGGCGTTGAGTCGGGGGAAGGCGACGTCGCGGGCGCCGATCATGAGCGGCACGAAGTAGTTCGCGAACGCGACCGACAGCGGCATGCCGAGGAGGAACACCATCGTGGTGCCGTGCATGGTGAACAGCTGGTTGTACTGGGAGGCGGTGAGGACGTTGCCGTTGGGCTGGGCCAGCTGGAGGCGGATGAGGAGCGCCTCGAGGCCACCGACGACGAAGAAGATCAGGGCGGTGACGGCGTAGAGGATCCCGATCTTCTTGTGGTCGATGGTCGTGAACCACGACCACACCCCGGTGGTCTTCTTCGGGCGGCGCAGGAGGACCGGGGTGCGGACCGGGACCGGCGTGCGTGCCTCGGTGGCGGTGCTCATCGGGGCTCCCCCCGGGTCAGGGTGCTCACTTTAGGGACAGGAGGTAGTCGGCCAGAGTCCCGGCTTGCTGCTCGGTCATGACAGGCATCCCCTGGGGCGTGTTGGTGGTGAACGACGGCATGCCGACACAGGTCACCCCGGGCGTGCCGGGCGGGCCTTTGCGGCAGTCCTTGGACTCCATCGGGATCAGCGACGGGGCGTTCATGATCCACTTGATGAGCTGCGGTCGGGTGAGCGCGAAGTAGCCGCTGGCGAACGTGGACCGGCTGCCCAGGTGGGTGAGGTTGGGGCCGTAGCTGCTGACGCTCGAGTTCTCGGTCACGTGACAGTTGGTGCACGAGAACGTCTTGGAGAACAGGTCGCCGGCCGCGCCGGCGTTGGCGAGGGTGACGGCCGGCCCCTGGCGTTGCGAGGCGAGCCAGGCGTCGTAGTCGGCGGGGCTCTGCACGACGACCCGGAACCGCATGTTGGCGTGCGAGAGGCCGCAGTACTGGGCGCACTGGCCGAGGAAGGTGCCGGTGACGTCGCTGCGGAGGGTGAGGTGGTTGTCCTGGCCGGGGACGACGTCGCGTTTCCCGGCGAGCTCGGGCACCCAGAAGGAGTGGATGACGTTGCAGCCGGGCCCGTTGTTGAACCCGTAGGGCAGGGACGGGTCGCAGGCCTTGAGGGTGAGGTCGACGTTGCGGCCGGTGGGGATGTGGAGCTCGTCGGCGACGTTGACCGCCTTCTGCCCGCCGCTCGCGGGGTACTGGAACTGCCACCACCACTGCTTGCCGATGACGGTGATGTTCACCGGGTTGGAGGGGGTGGAGTCGGTCTGGAAGATGAGGCTGACGGTGGGGATGGCGATGATGGCGAGGATCACCGCGGGGACCATCGTCCAGGCGATCTCGACCGGGATGTTGCCGCGGATCTGCTTGGGGCGTTCGTTGCCGGGCCGTTGGCGGTACTTGACCGCGACGAACACGACCCCGCCGACGACGATGAGGCCGATGACGATCGCGATGCCCCAGATCGGGAGGATGAGGTTGTCGATCTTGTGGGCGTTGGTGCCGTGAGGGCTGACGGCGTTCTGGCCGTTGTTCGGGGAGCAGGCGGCGAGCCCGAGCGTCGCGAGTCCTGCGAGGACCAGCCACCACCGCCCGTGGGGCGTGTTGTGGTTCGTCATGCGTTCCTGAGTGACGCGAGCCTGCGTTCCCTGGGTTTCCCCCGGGTGCGGGCGCCATTCGGCTCCCCGGCGCAATCTAGACCCGGCTGAACTCGTGGCAGCAACTCACGGCCCCCGGAATCCTTGGGGTCGGAGGGGGTCGGAGGGGGTCGGAGGGGGTCGGAGGGGGTCAGAGGCCGAGCCGGTCGAGGGCGTCGGGGCGGCGTTGCCAGTCGCGGTCGACTCGGACCCGGGTCTGGAGGTAGACGCGGGCGCCGAGGAGCGCCTCGAGCTCGTGGCGGGCGGCGGTGACCGCGGTTTTGAGGGTCGCGCCGCCCCGGCCGATGACGATGCCCTTCTGGGAGTCGCGTTCGACGCGGACGGTGACGAGGAGGCGGACCACGTCGTCGGGGACCGCATCCTCTCCGGGGTCGAGGGGCTCGACGGTGACGGCAATGGAGTGGGGCAGCTCGTCGCGGGCGATGAGGAGGAGCTGTTCTCGGACCAGCTCGGCGGCGATGAACGTCTCGGGCTGGTCGGTGACGGTCCCTTCGGGGTAGTAGCGGGGCCCGGGAGGGAGCCGGGCTTCGAGCTCGGCGGCGACGACGTCGACATGGTCGCCGGTGAGCGCCGAGCAGGGGACGTAGGCGTCGAACTCGCCCAACTGGTCGGCGTCGGCGAGGTGGGTGACGACCCCGTCGTCGGTGGCGACGTCGGTCTTGTTGACGACGAGGACGCAGGGGGTGGCGACGTCGTGGACGAGGTCGGCGACGTACCGGTCGCCGGGTCCGATGGGGGTGCTGGCGTCCATGACGAGGGCGATGACGTCGACGTCGGAGAGCGCGGCGCGGGCCCGGTCGTTGGTGCGTTCACCGAGGGTCGTGCGGGGCCGGTGCAGGCCCGGGGTGTCGAGGAGGACGAGCTGGCTCGCGGGCGTGTCGCGTACCCCCCGGACGGTGGTGCGGGTGGTCTGGGGTCGCTCGGAGGTGATGGTGACCTTGGTGCCGACGAGCTGGTTGACGAGGGTCGACTTGCCGGCGTTGGGGCGCCCGACGACCGACGCGAACCCCGACCGGAACTCGGGCACGGTCAGCCCGGGGGTGCGGTGTCAGCGACGCGGGGCCGGTCGGTGTCGGCGTCGGTGGGGGCGGCGTGGCTGATCCGCACCGACACGATGCGGCGGCCTTGGACGCGTTCGGTGCGGAACTCGAGGTCTTGGAAGCGGACCGTCTCGCCTTCGTCGGGGACGTGGCCGAGGAGGTTGAAGACGAGGCCGCCGACGGTGTCCCACTCGGTGTCGGGGAGCTCGACACCGAGGACTTCGCTGACCTCGTCGATGGCGGTGCGGCCGGGGACGCGCAGCGACCCGTCGGGGAGGGGTTCGACGCCCGGTTCCTCGACGTCGTACTCGTCGACGATCTCGCCGACGATCTCCTCGAGGAGGTCTTCGAGGGTGACGATCCCGGCGGTGCCGCCGTGCTCGTCGATGACGATCGCCATGTGGAACTGTTTGCTCTGCATCTCGCGGAGCAGCTCGGCGACTCGTTTCTGCTCGGGGACGAACACCGCGGGGCGGAGCACGACCCGGACGGGCTCGTCGGGGCCGCCGGCGCGGGCCCGTTGCACCAGGTCTTTGAGGTAGACGAGACCGACGATGTCGTCGGTGGTCTCCTCGTAGGCGGGGATGCGCGAGTAGCCGGCTTCGATGGCGGCTTCGATCGCGGCTTCGATGGTGGCGTCGGCCTCGATGGCGACCATGTCGGGGCGGGGCACCATGACCTCGCGGACGACGGTGTCGCCGAACTCGAAGATCGAGTGGATCAGGCGGCGCTCCTCGCGTTCGATGACCTCCTCGTCGGCGGCGACGTCGGCCATGGTGCGGAGGTCGTCTTCGGTGACGAACGGGCCCTCTTTGAGGCCGTGGCCGGGGAGGATCAGGTTCGCGAGCTGGATGAGGCCGCGGGACAGGGCCCGCAGCGGCGGGAAGTTCGTGATCGCGAACAGGAACCCGGAGACGAGGAGCGCGGCGCGGTCGGTGTGCTGGATGGCCCAGGTCTTGGGGGCGGCTTCGCCGATGACGAAGAAGAAGACGACTTGGAGGACGAGGCCGAGCCCGAGTCCGATCGCGCCGACCTGTCGTTCGAGGATGACACCGATGAGGCTGGCGCTGGTGAGCTGGGCGATCAGGACGAGGAGCAGCAGCGAGTTGATGGTCTGCTCGGGGCGCTCGAGCATGCGGGCCAGCTTCGCCGCGCCCCGTTTTCCTTCTTCTTCGAGGGCGAGGGCCCGGATGCGGTTCATGCGGCTGAACGCCATCTCGGACAGCGCGAGGACGATCGAGAAGAGGAACAGGACGACGACGATCAGGACGAGGAGCCAATCGGTGCTCGTCATGCGTGGTCTCGCTCGTCGAGCTCGGCGAAGCGGGCGAGCAGCTCCCGTTCGCGGCGTTGCATCCGTTCCGCGTCGGCCGGTTCGGCGTGGTCGTACTCGAGGAGGTGGAGGACGCCGTGGACGACGAGGAGGGCGAGCTCGTTGTCGAGGGGGGTGCCGGTGACGTCGGCTTGGCGTTGCGCGACGGCGGGGCAGACGACGACGTCGCCGAGGACGACCGGGGGTTCGTTGGTGTCCGCGGTCGAGCCGGGGCCGCGTCCGCCTTCGTCGGGGTCGCGTCCGGCGGTGGGGAGCTCCTCGTCGATGGGGAACGCGAGGACGTCGGTGGGTCCGGTGGCGTCGAGGAACCGGTGGTTGAGGTCGGCGATGGTGGCTTCGTCGACGAAGATGAGGCCGAGCTCGGCGTCGGGGTCGACCCGTTCGGCGTGGAGGACGAGCTGGGCCAGGCGGACCCAGCGGGTGACTTCGACGGTGACGGTGTCTTGCTCGTCGTAGCCGCTGACCTGGACCGGTGCGGACGGGGTCACGGCGCGGTCCGGGGCGGCATCGCGGGTCGGGGCCTCACCCGCTGGCCCGCTCGTAGGCGTTCACGATGTCTTGGACGATGCGGTGCCGGACCACATCGCGGGCGTCGAGCTCGATGAAGGCGAGCCCGTCGATGCCGTCGAGGATGGTGCGGACGGCTTGGAGGCCGGAGCGGCCCTTGCCCTCGGGGAGGTCGATCTGGGTGACGTCGCCGGTGACGACGACCTTGGAGCCGAACCCGAGGCGGGTGAGGAACATCTTCATCTGCTCCGGGGTGGTGTTCTGGGCTTCGTCGAGGATGATGAACGAGTCGTTGAGCGTGTTGTGCGTCACGAGGAAGTCCTCGGTGACATAGAGGGAATCGGTCGCGGCAACCTGGATGCAGACCGTCTCGGCGTCGCCGGCCGGCTCGATCGCGTCGACGAAGCGCATCGGCCTGCCGCCTCTGTCTTGACGATAGATATCACGCTTCCTCGACAGGCGAAACGGCTCGATTCCTGCGGGCAGGCGGATATCGATGCAGTAGGCGTCAGATCGATGGAAGACCGGCCTTCCGTCTACGCGCCCCGGACAGCGACCGGCGGCCTTTCTTCGGCGCCAGTACGCGACACCGCCAAGGGAGCGAGCGAGGACGACGACGTCGTCCCGGAGCCGTTCAGAGCAAGTCGTGTACTGGATTCGGCACGACCGCGCACTCTGGGCAACAGGACCGCCGTCGGTATCGAGCAGGCCTTGGAGTACCGCGATCCGAACTTCCGGCGTGTTGTGCAAGTAAGCGTCGGGCACGAATTTCGTCTTTGACGTCGTCCCGGCGAGCTTCAGCTCGCGGAGAATCGTGGTCACCGGGTTGGCCACGATGACGCCACCCCGACCGCCGCGGCCCTGGCGGTAGAGGACGTAGTCACCTCGCCTAGTGGGATGTAGTTCGATCCCTTCGAGCGCATCCTCGAGAGCGTTCGCGAGCTCAGGGTCGCGTGTTGAGAAGGTCGGGGTCGTTGAGGTGGTCAGGCACCCGTCGCCGAGCAGGAGTCCCAGCGCGTACGGGTCCATGGGCACAGGCTGCGGCACAAACTGAACTGGCGCGCCGACCAGCGGCAGCTCGTAGCGGTGCTGATGCCAGACCCGCAGCCGACCGACCATGTCCTGCGTCTGGAGGACGCGCCCGGGCTTATCGCGTCTCCGGTCGGCTGCGGTGAAGACCTGCCATAGGTGCTCGCCGCAACAGAGCGTCGAGGCACCATCCTGGGCGCGGATCCGGAAGACCTCCTTGCGACCCTGGGGGTACACGCCGAGCACGGGTGTGGGCTGACCGCTCGATCCAATGACGAGATCTCCGACTCGCAACGATCCAATCGAGCGCCAGCCTGTGGGCGTGAGAACGGGGGTCGTGACCGGTTGCGCTCGCCCGCGCATGAAGGCGAGCGGCGCGACCTCGATGGTGCCGCGGTCCATGAGGCGGGTGACGACCTCGGCGTCGAGCATGTCGTAGAGCGCGTCGTAGAGGGGCCGGAGGTACGGGTCGACTTTGGCGAGCACGTCACCGGGTAGGAACCCGAGTCGTTCGCCGGCTTCGACCGCGGGGCGGGTGAGGATGATCCGGTTGATGGCCTTGGTTTGGAGGGCCTGCACCGCGAGGGCGACGGCGAGGTAGCTCTTGCCGGTCCCGGCGGGCCCGATGGCGAAGGTGACGGTGTTGGCCGCGACCGCGTCGACGTAGCGTTTCTGGCCGCTGGTCTTGGGTCGGACCGGTTTGCGGCCGCGGAGGACCTCGGTGCCGAGGACCTCGGTGGGGCGTTGGTCGGCTTTGAGCATCTCGATCGATCGTCCGAGCCCGTCGAGGTCGAGGGCGTGGCCCTGTTCGAGGAGCAGCACCAGCTCTTCGAAGAGGCGACCGACCCGGTCGGCGTCGTCGGGGTCGCCGGTGACGGTGATCTCGTTGCCGCGCACGTGGATCGTGACCGGGAACGACTCCTCGATGAGCTTGAGGAGCTCGTCGCGATGCCCGAGCAGGTTCACCATGAGGTGGTTCCCCGGGACGAGGACTTTGAGCTGCGTGGGCGACGGCGTGGACACCTCGCGCGGCAGCGTAGCGCCGGGTTTCGCTACCCGGCGCGTTTCAGATCGCGACGCGCAGCCCTAGCTCGTCGAGGCGGCTGCCGAGGTTGTCGGGGGTGCGTCCGAGGACGGCGGCGAGGACCCGGACGTCGTCGCGGCGGATGGTGAGCATCCGGCCGTTGAAGTCCTGGCGTTGCAGCTGGATGGTGGCGGCGTACCGGGCCAGGACCTCGGCGTCGGGCTCTTCGAGCTGGTTGAGCCGGACGAGGTCGATGGTGAGGGCCCGGCTGTCGTCGACGTCTCGGATGAGATCGATCTCGCGGTCGGTGCCCTTGGGCAGCAGCTGGTCGGGCGGGACGTCGTAGAGCTCAGCCAGGCGCAGGAGGCGGCTGACCGACAGGGCCCGTTCCCCCCGCTCGTAGGCGCCGAGGACCGACGCCTTGAATTCCTGGCCCGAGCGGGCCTCGACGTCATGCAGCGACAGGCCCTGCTGGCGACGGATCGCGCGCAGGCGATCACCGATCTGTGCACTGGCCTGACTGTCCAGGCTCACCGGACGCTCCCCATTTTGCCCCATACCTGTCTCAAAACTGCCCCAAACTGCTTCCCGGCCTCCCATCCGGGAACACGGAACGTATCAAAGATCGGCATCGGCGTCACGCTGGGTGGTCAAGCCGAGGGGGGTGGGTCGGAGGGTCGGGGCTGGCGGGGGCCGGTGAGGGCGGCGGCGGCGGCGAGGGCGGCGGTCTCGGCCCGCAGGACGTGGGGGCCGACGCCGAGGCGGGGCGGGTCCCCGAGACGGTGGTGCTCGTCGGCGGTGAGGCCGCCTTCGGGGCCGATCACGACCAGCCAGCCGGTCGGGGGCGGGGCCGGGAGGAGCTGGGCGGGGGGGCCGACCCGGTCGGCGACGACGAGGCCGGGCTCGCCGGCAAGGTCGGTGAGGGGCACGGCCGATTCGACGGTGAGGAGCCGGGCCCGGTGGCACTGGCCCGCGGCCTCGCGGGCGACCCGGCGGAGCCGGGCCAGCGCCCGCTCAGCCCGGTCGGTGTCCCAGCGGACGACGGAGCGGGCGGCGATGACGAGGAGCACGGCGTCGACGCCGAGCTCGGTGCAGTGACGGACGACGGCGTCGGGGTGCTCGCCTTTGGTGAGGGCGCAGGCGACCCGCAGCGGGGGGTCCAGGGTGGGCTCGGTGGCGGGCCCGGCGCGGGCCTCGAGGGTGAGGGCGCCGGGCTCGGTGGCCGTGATCGTGTACTCGCGCCAGAGGCCGGCGCCGTCCGCGGCGGTGATCAGCTCCCCGGCGCGGAGTCGTCGGACCCGTTGGAGGTGATGCCCGTCGGCGTCACCGACGTGGAGCTCGTCGTCGAGCCGGTCGACGAGGAGGTGGGCGACAGCGTCGGCGTCGGCGCACCACGCGACCCGAGTCACGGGACGGCTACTGGAACGCGGAGCGCAGCTTGGAGAGGACGCCCTTGTCGGGGGGTGCGATCTCCTCGCCTCGCAGCTCGGCGAGGCGGCGCAGCAGCTCGGCTTCTTCCTCCGAGAGCCGGGTGGGGACGTCGACGTCGACGCGGACCAGGAGGTCGCCGCGGCCCCGGCCCCGCAACGAGGGGACGCCGACGTGCTTGACCCGGAACAGCTGGCCCGGCTGGGTGCCGGGGGGGACGAGAACCTCGTGCTCGGCGTCGAGACCCGCGACCGTGAGCAGGGTGCCGAGCGCAGCTTGCGCCACCGAGACCCGCCGGACGTGGAGAAGGTCGTCGCCGTGGCGTTCGAAGTCGGGATGGGCGGCGACGCGGACGGTGACGTACAGGTCGCCGGGGATCCCGCCCCGGGGCGCGGCCGGCCCCCGGCCCGAGAGGCGGAGCCGCTGGCCGTCGTCGACACCGGCCGGGACCTCGACGTCGATGCTGCGGTGCGACTGGATCCGTCCGTCGCCGCGGCAGTCGCGGCACTGGGTGAGGATGCGCCGGCCCGTGCCCTC
>DAIMHT010000045.1:0-9849 GCA_036723155.1 Actinomycetota bacterium | reverse complement strand
CCGGCGTCCCGGCGCGTCGCGACGCCCACGAGCTCCGGGCCGACTCCCAAGCCGTCGTGGTCGGGGCCGGCACCGCCGTCACCGACCGCCCGGCCCTGACCGTCCGCGACGCCACCCCCGGCCCCCACCCGCCGCTCCGGGTGGTGCTCGACGCCCGGGGTCGCGTCGACGCGACCGGTCCGCTCTTCAACCCGACGGTCGCCCCGACGTTGGTGATCACCACCGACGCCGCGCCGAGCGACCGGGTCGACGCATGGCAGGCCGCCGGCGCCAAGGTCGAGGTCGTTGCCGCCGCCCCCGGCGGGGTCGACCTCACCGAGACGCTCACCGTCCTCGGGAGCCACGGCGTCCTCCAAGCCCTCGTCGAAGGGGGCGCCACCCTCCACGGGGCGCTCTGGGCCGCGGGCCTCGTCGACCGGCTCGTCGTCTACGTCGGCGCCACCCTCCTCGGGACCGACGCGGCACCGGCGCTGCGGTGGCCCGGACCAGCCACGATCGCCGACGCGCCCCACCTCACCCTCACCGACGTCACCGTCCTCGGCGACGACGTGCGCCTCACCTACGACCCCGACGACGAGGCGGCCTGAGGTGTTCACCGGCATCATCGAGGAGCTGGGCCGGGTGCGCGCCAACGCCCGTCACGCCGACGGCGCCCGCCTCGAGGTCGCGTGCCGCACCGTCCTCGACGACGCCACCATCGGCGCGTCCATCGCGGTGAACGGCTGCTGCCTGACCGTCGTCGACCTCACCGACGACTCCTGGACCGCCGACGTGCAACCCGAGAGCCTCGACCGCACCAACCTCGGCCGGCTCGCGCCCGGCGACCCGGTCAACCTCGAACGGCCCCTCCGGCTCGCCGACCGGCTCGGCGGCCATCTCGTCCAAGGTCACGTCGACGCCGTCGGCACCGTCACCGCCCGCACCCCCGAAGCCGACGGGTCGACCCGCGTCACCATCCGGGTCCCCGACCACCTCGACCGGTACGTCGTCGAGAAGGGCTCCGTCACCGTCGACGGGGTCAGCCTCACCGTCACGGACACCACCGGCGACGAGTTCGGCCTCGCGCTCATCCCCCACACCCTCGCGGTCACCACCCTCGGGGTCCGCCAGCCCGGCGACACGGTGAACCTCGAAGCCGATGTGATCGCCAAGTACGTCGAACGTCTGCTCAGCACCCAACCATGACCCGACCCTTGGAGGTCGTCGTGCCGTTCACCAAGATCGAGAACGCCATCGCCGCGGTGAGCCGCGGGGAGCTGGTCGTGGTCGTCGACGACGCCGACCGGGAGAACGAAGGCGACCTCATCATGGCCGCCGAGAAGGCCACCCCCGAGACCATGGCGTTCATGATCCGCCACACCAGCGGCGTGATCTGCATGCCCGTCGAAGGTCACCGCCTCGACGAGCTCCAGCTGCCCCTCATGGTCGCCAACAACACCGAATCGCAACGCACCGCGTTCACCGTCTCCGTCGACGCGAAGCACGGCACCACCACCGGCATCTCCGCCGCGGACCGCGCCACCACCGTGCGCGCCCTGCTCGACCCTGGCACCCGCGCCGAGGACCTCGCCCGTCCCGGCCACATCTTCCCGCTCCGCTACCGCGACGGCGGCGTCCTCAAACGGGCCGGGCACACCGAAGCCTCGGTCGACCTGGCCCGCCTCGCCGGCTGCTACCCGGCCGGGGTCCTCTCCGAAGTCGTCAACGACGACGGGTCGATGGCCCGACTCCCGGCCCTCGAGCAGTTCGCCGCCGACCACGGCCTCCAGGTCATCTCCATCGCCGACCTCATCCGGTACCGCCGCCACCGCGAGAAGCTGGTCCGCCGCGTCTCCGAAGCGCGCATCCCCACCCGCCACGGCGACTTCACCGCGTACGTGTACGCCAGCCTCCTCGACGGGGTCGAGCACATGGCGTTCGTCCGCGGGGAGGTCGCCGGCTCCACCGACGTCCTCGTCCGCGTCCACTCCGAGTGCCTCACCGGCGACGTGTTCGGGTCGCTGCGCTGCGACTGCGGCGTGCAGCTCGACCTGGCCCTCGAACGGGTCGCCGCCGAAGGCGAAGGCGTCGTCGTGTACCTCCGCGGCCACGAAGGCCGCGGCATCGGCCTCGGCCACAAGCTGCGCGCCTACCGGCTCCAAGACCAGGGTCGAGACACCGTCGAAGCAAACGTCGAGCTCGGCTTCCCCGTCGACTCCCGCGAGTACGGCATCGGCTCCCAGATCCTCGTCGACCTCGGGATCACCACCATGCGGCTCATGACGAACAATCCGGCGAAGTACGGCGGCCTCGAAGGCTACGGTCTCGAGATCGTGGAACGGGTCCCGCTGCGCACCGAACCCACCGACGAGAACATCTCGTACCTGCGGGCCAAGCAGGACAAGCTCGGCCACTTCCTCGACATCGACGGCGGGCGGGGCGGAATCTGAGTGGGGGAGTACGCACCACCGGCCGCCCCGGTCGACGCCTCCGACATGCGCCTGGCCATCGTCGCCGGCCGCTTCAACGCGCACGTCACCGCGCCCCTCCTCGACGGGGCCCTCGCCACCCTCGAAGCCCACGGCCTCGACCGCGACGCGGTCCCCGTCTACTGGGTGCCGGGCGCGTTCGAGATCCCGCTCCTCGCCAAGCGGCTCGCCTGCTCCGGCACCGTCGACGGGGTCATCTGCCTCGGCGCGGTCATCCGGGGCGGCACCGCCCACTTCGAGTACGTCGCCGGGCCCTGCGCCGCGGGCATCGCCCAAGCCGCGCTCGACACCGGCGTCCCCGTCGCGTTCGGCGTCCTCACCACCCACGACGAGCAGCAGGCCCTCGACCGGGCCGGCGGCCCCGAGGGCAACAAGGGCGCCGAGGCCGCCACCACCGCCCTCGAGATGGTCGCCCTCCTCCGCACCCTCCCCGGCGGCCCCCGATGCTGAGCCTCGTCCTCCCCAAAGGGTCCCTCGAGCGGGCCACCCTGGAGCTGTTCGAAGACGCCGACCTCGCGGTGCAACGCTCCTCCGACGTCGACTACCGGGCCACCATCGACGATCCCCGCGTCACCGACGTGCGCATCCTGCGCCCCCAAGAGATCCCCCAGTACGTCGCCGAGGGCCGCTTCGACCTCGGCGTCACCGGCCGCGACTGGGTCGAGGAGACCGGCGCCGCCGTCGTCTCCCTCGCCGAGCTGCACTACTCGAAAGCCACCGCCCGCCCCGTCCGAGTCGTCCTCGCGGTCGCCGCCGACTCGCCCGCCCAGACGGTCCAGGACCTCCCGGCCGGCGTCCGGGTCCACACCGAGTACCCCGAGCTGACCCGCCGCTACTTCGCCGAGCACGGCATCGACGCCGAGGTCTCCCTCTCCTACGGCGCCACCGAGGCCAAGGTGCCCGACATCGCCGACGCCGTCGTCGAGATCACCGAGACCGGCCGGGCGCTGCGCGCCGCGGGCCTCAAGATCCTCGACACCATGCTCCTCTCGTTCACCGAGCTGATCGCCAACCCGACCTCCCACGCCGACCCCGAGAAACGCAAGGCCATGGAGCAGCTCCAGACGCTCCTCGCGGGGGCGCTCGAAGCCCGAGGCCGGGTGCTCCTCAAGCTGAACGTCGACGAGGCGAGCCTGGCGTCGGTCATCGACCTGCTCCCCGCGTTGAAAGCCCCGACCGTCTCCAAGCTCTTCGGCGCCGACGACGCGTACGCGGTGGAGACGGTCGTCGCCAAGAACGAGATCAACATCCTCATCCCCGAGCTCAAGGAACGCGGCGCGACGGGGATCATCGAGCTCCCGATCGCCAAGATCGTCCACTGACCGTGGCCGACGAGCACGGCCACGTCGTCGTCTACGACGCTCACCGCGGCCTCGGCACCGTCGAACGCGACGACGGCGACCGGTTCGGGTTCCACTGCACCGCCATCGTTGACGGGTCGCGTGACATCCCCGTCGGCGACACCGTCACGTTCCGGGTCGTGCCCGGCCACCTGGGCGCCTGGGAAGCAGCGACGATCCGCTCCGCGTGACCTGGTCAGCGTGACTTGGACCGGGACTGGTGCGGCAGCTTGGCGATCCCACTGCGACTCCGGGCCGGCCCGACCGTCCCGGTGAGGTTCGACGCCGTGTTGACCAACGCCACGTGCGACATTGCCTGCGGGAAGTTGCCGAGCATCCGCTCCGCCTGAGGGTCGTACTCCTCGGAGAGCAACCCGACGTCGTTGCACAGCCCGATCAGGCGCTCGTAGAGCGCGCGGGCCTCACCCATGCGGCCCATGAGCGCCAGGTTGTCCGCCAGCCAGAACGAGCACGGGAGGAACGCGCCCTCCCCGGGAGGGAGCCCGTCGACCCCACCCGCGGTCTCGTAGCGCTGTACGAACCCGTCATTCATCAGCTCTCGTTGGATCGCGGCGACGGTGCTCGCCACCCGCTCGTCGTTGGGAGGGAGGAACCCGACCAGCGGGATCATCAAGAGGCTGGCGTCGAGCGCCGTGGACCCGTAGCACTGCACGAACGCGTTCCGCTCCGTGTTGAAGCTACGTTCGCACACCTCGGCGTGGATCTCGTCCCGCGTCGCTTTGAGCCGGGCGACATCGATACCCAGGTCGGCACCCAACAGCTCGATCGACTTGACCGCCCGGTCGAACGCCACCCACGCCATCACCTTCGAGTGGGTGAAGTGCCGCGGCCCGCCCCGCACCTCCCAGATCCCCTCGTCGGGCTGACGCCACCCGTCCTCCAAGAAGTTCAGAATGGCTACCCCGATGCCGCGCACGCTGGGTTCAATCGTCATCCCCAGCTTGCGAGTCACGTGCAACGTGTCGGCGACCTCGCCGTACACGTCGAGCTGGAACTGCGCCGACGCCGCGTTCCCGGTCCGCACCGGCCGCGACCCCTCGTACCCGGGCAGCCAGTCCAGCTCCAGCTCCGTGAGGCGACGCTCCCCGGCCGCTCCGTACATGATCTGCATCCGGTCCGGCGACCCCGCCACCGCCCGGACCAGCCATTCCCGCCACGCCCGGGCCTCGGTCTCGTACCCCAACGTCAGCAGCGCGTACAGCGAGAACGTGGCGTCGCGCAGCCAACAGAACCGGTAGTCCCAGTTGCGGACCCCACCGATGAACTCCGGGAGCGACGTCGTCGCCGCCGCCAGCAACCCTCCCGTCGGCTGATACGTCAGGGCCTTCAACGTGATCGCGGAGCGTTGCACCAGCTCGGACCACTCCCCGGTGAACGTCGACCGGTCGGACCACCGCCGCCACCACTGCGCGGTGCGGGTCAACGCGGCCTCGGCGTCGGTGCATTCCGGGATCGGATCGGTCGACGGGAGGTACGCCAGCACGAACGGGAGCCGCTCCCGCGCCCGGACCGTGAACTCGGCCACGGTCCGCATGTCCTCACCCCGGGTCTTGACGGGGGAGTGCAACACCACCGTGTCGGGACCCGCGATCGCGTGCAGCACCCCCTGATGCTCGTGCACCCACGGGACGATCGACCCGTAGTCGAACCGGAGCACCAGCTCCATCTTCATCGGCACCGCACCCCGGATCCCCTCCACGATCCGGATGACGTCGATCGTCTCGTCGCGCAGCGGCATGAAGTCGATGATCCGGACCGCGCCTTCCGGGGTCTCGAACTCGGTCTCGAGGATCAACGTCCCGTCCCGGTACTGCCGCCGCGTCGCGCGCCCACCCGCGGCGGGGGCGATTCGCCACCGGCCATGCGAATCGTCACCGACCAGGGCGGCGAAGAACGCGGGGGAGTCGAACCGGGGCGCGCACATCCAGTCGATCGACCCGTCGTCGGCGACCAGCGCCGCGGTCTGGGTGTCACCGATGAGCGCGTACTGCTCGATGCGCGAAGGCATGCGAGCAGGGATGCTACGTGCCCGCCCCTCCGGAACTCCGTTCTTGCACCTGCACGAACGCCATCCGAAGCTGTTGCAACGCGTCGCGCAGCGGCTCCTCGTGGGGACCCAACCGGGGCCCCAACCCCTCCACGATCGCGGCGAACGCGTCGATCGCCACCGCGGCATCGTCGAGGCGGGGGGCCTCGTTCTCCTCCTCGGGCACGAGATGCAGCACCGCCAGCTGCCAGAGCCCGACGGCATGGTTGGCGATCAGGTCCACGACCGGGGTGGCCGCCAGCTCCGCCCGGACGCGGCGCATCTCGGCCGCCAGCTCCGCCTCGTCGACCGGGCCGCCGCCCGGAGGCGGACCCGGCGCCCCGTCGCCGCCCGGGTCGGGCTCCTCGGGGACGTGCTCACCGGAGGGTGTCCATAAGCCGCTCACACTGATATCCTCGCTGCCCAACAACCGATGTGGGAAGTGGGACGACCTCCCGCCGCCAGCCAGACTGACGAGAGAGCGTCCCCACCCGGCCGGGACCCGTACCCACGGGCCGTACCGAGTCCGGGTCCGTCCTTCGAGCCGGGGTGTTTGGCCCCGTCCCTGGTGGTGGCGGATGCTTCCTGCGTCCGCCACTGTTCGCGTCCGGCAACCATTGAGGTGATGTCATAGCCACAGACGACACCAGGATCAACGACCGCATCCGAGCCCGCGAAGTGCTGCTCATCGGCGGCGAGGGCGAACAGCTCGGCGTCAAGCCCCTCCCCGAGGCGATCTCCATCGCCCGGGCCGCCGAGCTCGACCTTGTGGAAGTTGCTCCCAACGCGAACCCGCCGGTCTGCCGGCTCATGGACTACAAGCGCTACGAGTACGAGCAGCAGCAACGGCGAAAAGAGTCCCGCCGGAAGGCGACCCAGGTCGTCATCAAGGAGATGAAGTTCCGACCCAAGATCGACGTGCACGACTACACGACCAAGATGCGCCACGTCGAACGGTTCCTCGCTGAAGGCAACAAAGTCAAGCTCACCATCATGTTCCGCGGCCGGGAGATGGCCCATCCCGAGCTCGGCCTCCGGATCCTGGAACGAATCGCCGACGAGGTCAACGAGATCGCGATGGTCGAGTCGGCTCCCCGCCAAGACGGACGAAACATGACCATGGTCCTCCACCCCCTCAAACGAGACAACCGCAAGAGCGCGTCGGCCAAAGCCGCGGCCAAGGCCGCCGCGGCCGCCCCCGCGCCCACCAAGCCCGCGCCGCCCCCGCCGTCACCGAACGGACCGGCGGCACCGGCCCCGTCCGCCACCGCGGCAGCCAAGGAGCACTGATGCCCAAACAGAAGACGCATCGCGGCGCCGCCAAGCGCTTCAAGATCACCGGGCGGGGCAAGATCCTGCGCCGCCAGTCGTACCGGTCGCATCTGCTCGAGAAGAAGTCGAGTCGCCGCACCCGGCGCCTCGGACGCCAGAAGCAGGTCACCGGCGGCCAGAAGAAGCACGTGGAGCGCCTCCTCGGACGCGCGTAGCGCCCCCCAGAGTCACTGACCACCACCAGGAGCAGTCATGGCACGCGGCAAGCGTTCCGTCCATTCCAAGAAGCGCCGCCGGCGCATCCTCTCGGCCGCCGAGGGCTACTCCGGCGCGCGCAGCCGACACATCCGCGCCGCGAACGAGCAGCTCCTCCACTCCGGGCAGTACGCGTACCGCGACCGCCGGGCCCGCAAAGGCGAGTTCCGGCGCCTCTGGATCGTCCGCATCAACGCCGCCTGCCGCGACCACGACATCTCCTACTCCCGGTTCGTCGCCGGCCTGAAGGCCGCCGACATCGGCGTCGACCGCAAGATCCTCGCCGACCTCGCGGTGCGCGACTCCGCGGCGTTCGGTGCCCTCGTCACCCAGGCCCGAACCGCGCTCGAAGCCGCTTGACGAACCGCGGGCTCGGCGCACGCCACGCCGACGTCCAGCGCCTCCGGGCCCTGGCCCGCGACCGACACGCGCGCCACACCGAACACGCCTTCCTCCTCGAAGGCCCCCGCCTCCTCGACGCGGCCCTCGAACGAGGCGCGACCCTCGAAGCCGTCTACCTCGGCTACGGGGCCCGACCCGCGTTCGCGGCCCTCGTCGACCGGGCCGTCGCCGCCGGCATCCCCGTCCGAGACCTCCGCGAAGGCGTCCTGGAGAAGGTCGGCGTGACCCGCACCCCCCAGCCGGTGCTGGCCGTCGCGTCGATGCCCACCGACACCACGGAGCTCCCCGCCGACGGTGACGTGCTCGTCGCCGTCGACGTCGCCGACCCCGGCAACCTCGGCACCATCATCCGCAGCGCCGAAGCGGCCGGCGCGGCCGCGGTCGTCGTCACCGGCGCCTCGGTCGACCCCCACAGCCCCAAGACGGTCCGGTCCTCCGCCGGCGCCATCCTGGGCCTCCCGATCGTCGAGCAACCCGACCCGGCCGCGGCCCTCGACGCGCTCCACGACCGGGGCCGCCACACCGTCGGCACCGCCGCCACCGGGGGACGCGACGGCGACACCCTCGACGTCACCACCCCCATCGCGCTCGTCGTCGGCAACGAGGCCCATGGCCTCGCCCCCGACGTCCAGTCCCGCCTCGACGAGATCGTCACCATCCCCATGCACGGCGCCGCCGACTCCCTCAACGTCGCGATGGCCGCCACCGTCCTGCTCTTCGACCTCGACCGCCGCCGCACCCGCACCCCGACGGGACCCGCCCGGTGAGCCTCGCCGACGAACAAGCCCGACTCGACGCCGCGCTCACCGAAGCGCGCGCCGCGATCCCGAACGCCACCTCGACCGCCGCGCTCACCGACCTCGAACGCCACTTCGCCGGGAAACGATCCGCCGCCAGCGCGGTCAACGAGACCATCAAATCCCTCCCGGCCTCCGACCGACCGAAGGCCGGGCAGGCAGTGCAGGCGTACCGCGCCGCCATCGCCGCGCTCGCCGAGGACCGCCGCCAAGCCCTCGCTGCCGAGGAGTCCGCCACCGCCGCCGTCACCGAACGGATCGACCTCACCCTCGGCACCCACACCCGCCCCCGCGGCCACCTCCATCTCGTCACCCAGATTCGCCGCGAGCTCGAGACCATCTTCACCGGCCTCGGCTACCGCGTCGCCGAAGGCCCCGAGGTCGAAGACGACTGGCACAACTTCGAGGCCCTCAACATCCCACCCGCGCACCCGGCCCGCTCCATGCAAGACACCCTCTACGTCCACCTCGGAGCCGACGAGCAGGTGATGCTCCGCACCCACACCTCCCCGGTGCAGATCCGCACCATGGAGACCCAAGCGCCCCCCATCTACGTCGTCGTCCCCGGCCGCACCTACCGCAACGAGACCCTCGACGCCCGCCACTCCCCGGTGTTCCACCAGATCGAATGCCTCGCCGTCGACCGCCACATCACCATGGCCGACCTGTTCGGCACCATCGAGGTGTTCGTCCGCCGCCTCTTCGACGACGACACCATCCGCACCCGGTTCCGATCCGACTACTTCCCCTACACCGAACCCTCAGCCGAGCTCGCGGTCAGCTGCGTCTTCTGCCACGGCGCCGGCTGCCGCGTCTGCTCCCACACCGGCTGGATCGAGCTCGGCGGCTGCGGCATGGTCGACCCCAACGTGTTCACCGCCGTCGGCCTCGACCCCGAGGAATGGCAAGGCTTCGCGTTCGGGTTCGGGCTCGAGCGCCTCGCCATGATCCGCTACGGCATCGACGAGATCCGCACCTTCGTCGACAACGACATCCGCTTCCTCGAGCAGTACTGATGCGCGTCCCCCTCTCCTGGATCCACGACTTCACGCCCCTCGACGCCCCCGTCGACGAGATCGCCGCTGCCCTCAACCGCGTCGGCCTCGAAGTCGAAGGCATCGAAGCCCCCGGCGCCGACATCACCGGCGTGCGCGCCGCCCGCGTCCTCGACGTCACCGCCCACCCCGACGCCGACCGGCTCCGCCTCGTCGACATCGACACCGGCGACCACACCACCCGGGTCGTGTGCGGCGCCCCCAACGTCCACC
>DAIMHT010000044.1:0-10072 GCA_036723155.1 Actinomycetota bacterium | reverse complement strand
GCGGCTCCGCCAGCAGAAGATCCACTACGTCGATGTCGGCACCAGCGGCGGTGTCTTCGGTCTGGAACGCGGCTTCTGCCTGATGATCGGCGGGGAGGACGAGGTCGTCCAGCATCTCGACCCGATCTTCGCCACGATCGCGCCCGGCGTCGGCACCGCGGAGCGGACCCCCGGCAAGACCGGTGCCCCCAGCACGGCCGAGAACGGCTACCTGCACTGCGGGCCGAACGGGGCGGGCCATTTCGTCAAGATGGTCCACAACGGCATCGAGTACGGGCTCATGGCCGCGTACGCCGAGGGTCTCAACATCTTGCAGCACGCGGATGTGGGCACGACGACCCAGACCATCGACGCCGAGACGACCCCGCTGCGCGAACCCGAGTTCTACCGGTACCGCCTCGACATCCCCGAGGTCGCGGAGGTGTGGCGGCGCGGCAGCGTCGTCGCGTCGTGGCTGCTGGATCTCACCGCCCACGCGCTGAGCGTCTCCCCCGAGCTCGACGACTTCGAAGGCCGCGTCTCCGATTCGGGTGAGGGCCGCTGGACCGTCCTCGCCGCGGTCGACGAGGGTGTGCCCGCGCCGGTGCTCAGCACCGCGCTGTTCGACCGGTTCGCCTCCCGGGGCGCGGCCGACTACGCCAACAAGCTCCTCTCCGCCATGCGCTCCGAGTTCGGCGGCCACGCCGAGAAGAAGGACCCGCCGTCATGACCAAGCCCGCGGCGTCCGACGCGCTGGTGTTCTTCGGCGCGACCGGGGACCTGGCCCACAAGATGATCTTCCCGGCGCTGTACCGGATGGCCAAACACGGCGTGCTCAACGTCCCGGTGATCGGGGTCGCGTCGTCACCGTGGACCCTCGAGCAGCTCGAGGCCCGGGCCCGCGACGGGATCGAGGACGCCGGAGGCGTCGACGACGAGGACGCGTTCCAGCACCTCGTCGGGCTCTTGGCCTACGTCGACGGGGACTACAAGGACAAGGCCACCTACGCCTCGATCCAGCAGGCGCTGAAGGGGGCGAAGCGGCCCGCCCACTACCTCGCGATCCCGCCCACGCTGTTCCCGACGGTCGTGGAAGGGCTCGGGTCGGCGGGGATCGCCAAGAACGCTCGGGTGATCGTCGAGAAGCCGTTCGGGCGGGACCTGGCCTCGGCCCATGAGCTCAACGAGGTGCTGCACTCGGTGTTCCCCGAGTCGAGCATCTTCCGGATCGACCACTACCTGGGCAAAGAGGCGATCCAGAACATCTTGTACTTCCGGTTCGCGAACGCGTTCCTCGAGCCGATCTGGAACCGCAACTACGTCCGGCAAGTCCAGCTCACGATGGCCGAGGACTTCGGCGTCCAGAGCCGCGGCCGGTTCTACGAAGAGGTCGGCGCGCTCCGCGACGTGGTCCAGAACCATCTCCTGCAAACCGTCGCGCTCCTGGCCATGGAACCACCGGTCGGTCCCGACGTCGAGGCGCTCCGCGACGCGAAGGAGAAGGTGTTCTTCGCCATGGACACCCTGCACCGCCGCGACCTCGTTCGGGGCCAGTTCGACGGCTACCACGACGAGGACGGCGTCGACCCCCACTCCGACGTGGAGACCTACGCCGCGGGCCGGTTTCACATCAACTCGTGGCGCTGGGCCGACGTCCCCTTCTACATCCGCGCCGGCAAGAACCTGCCGGTGACCTGCACCGAGGTCCGCGTCGAGCTGCACCGCCCGCCGCAACGGGTGTTCAGCGAGTACGAGAGGACGCCCCACGACACGAACTACCTGCGCTTCCGCCTGAACCCCATGGTGCAGATCGGCCTGGGGGCCCGGACCAAGGCTCCCGGCGAATCGTTCAAGGGACAGAACGTCGAGCTCACCCTCACCGACGAGCACCCCGACGAGATGACCGCCTACGAGCGCCTCCTCGGCGACGCCATGGCCGGCGAGAACCTGCTGTTCGCCCGCGAGGACGGCGTCGAAGCCGCATGGCGCGTCGTCAACGACGTCATCACCGACCACGACCCCGCGATCCCCTACACACCTCACACCTGGGGGCCCCCGCAGGCCGAGAAGCTCATCCCCGACCCCGACGGCTGGCACAACCCGGTCCTGTAGCCCCGGAACGAGGCACCCCCATGGGGCACACGCTCGCCGTCGACCTCGGCGGAACGAACATGCGAGTCGCGGTCGTCGACCGGTCCGGGTCGATCCTCGACCGCCGACACCAGCCGACCCCCCACGACGCCCCCACCATCGAGCCGCTCCTCACCCTCGCCCGCCAGGTCCGGCACGGTCACGACATCGAGCACGCGGTGTTCGCCGTCCCCGGCCGCGTCGACCATCAGACCGGCACCGTCCTGAGCGCCCCCAACCTGGCCCCCACGTGGCGGGCCCTGCTCACCCGCGACGCCCTCGAGGCCGCGCTGGGCGTGCCGGTGGCGTTGGCCAACGACGCCGACGTCGCCGCGGTCGGCGAAGCCCACTTCGGCGCCGGCCGCGGCCACACCGACGTCGTCTACGTGACGATCTCGACCGGAGTCGGCGCCGGGATCCTGGTCGGCGGCCAGATCCTCCTCCCCCGATACTCGGGCGGCGAGGTCGGCCACTCGATCATCGACCGGGTGCTCGCCGCCGCCGGTGCCGACGGGACCGTCGAAGGTCTCGGCTCCGGGACCGCGCTGGCCCGCCAGGCCCACGCCGCGGGCATCGACGCCGTCGGCGCCGACTTCGTCCGTCTCGTGAACGCCGGCGACGCCGCCGCCCGCGCGGTGTGGGACGAGGCCCTGTTCGCGGCGGCACTCGGGATCGTGAACCTCGCCCACCTCGTCGCCCCCACCGTGGTCGTGGTCGGCGGCGGCGTCGGCCGCAACGGCGACCTGGTCCTCACCCCGATCCGGTCCGCGCTCGAGCGGTTCGGGCCCGCCGGGCCCGCGATCACCGTGGTCACCGCGACGCTCGGCGACGATTCCGGCCTCCTCGGCGGCGCCGCCTGGAGGTCCGCGACATGATGGGCGACCCGAACGATCGGAGTGCCGGTGCCCGCGAGCCCGATCCCCACCCCCACCCAGCCCTGGGTGGGCGGCCCGTACTCGGGGGCAGTCCGGGCCGGCGACTGGATCGTCGTTGCCGGCCAGATCGGCGTGGACCCCACCTCGGGTGAGGTTGTCAAAGGCAAGGCCATCGATCAGGCCCGCCAGGTGTTCGCCAACCTGGAGGCCATCCTCACCGACACCGGCGCCACGTGGGCCGACGTGGCGAAGGTGACGATCTTCCTCAGCGTCGACCCGGGAATGATGCCGGCCCTCAACACGCTCTACTTGGAGCACGTCGGCGAGCACCGGCCGGCGCGCACCACCGTCGGGGTCGCCTGGCTCCCACTCGGAGCCCAGGTGGAGATCGAGGTGTGGGTCTACAAGCCGGAGGGGTCATGAGCGAGCGAGCAGTCGAACGATCCGAGCAGGAATGGCAGGACGAGCTGTCCCCCGAGCAGTACGACGTGCTGCGCCGGGCCGGGACGGAACGGGCCTTCGCCGGCAAGTACTGGGACTGCCACGACGACGGCGCGTACGTCTGCGCCGGATGTGGGGCCCGGCTGTTCGACTCGGCCACGAAGTTCGAGTCCGGGACCGGCTGGCCGAGCTTCTCGGAGCCGGCGGTCGCCGACGCGGTCGAGGTCCACGAGGACCGCTCCCACGGGATGCGCCGCACCGAGGTCCTCTGTCGCCGGTGCGGCGGGCACCTCGGGCACGTCTTCGACGACGGGCCCGGCCCGGCGGGTGAGCGGTACTGCATCAACTCCGCGGCCCTGAACCTCGAGCCCCGCTGACGGGCCCCGATCAGCGGACCCGCCACCGCCTCGACCCGGTGGCTCCATCGTCCTGAGGCCCTGACGGGCACCGGTCTGGGCGCGGCCGGGGCCCGACGTGAGACGATCCGGGGATGGCGTACCCCGAAGGAATCGGTGTGGTGGACCTCATGATCGGCTTCCCGATCCGGGACCGCAAAGTCATGTATGACCGACTCATGAAGGCGGGCCTCAAGGACCAGGAGAGCCGCCAGGAGTTCACGTTCCCGGCCGAGTACATGTTCAAGGACGTCCCCGGCGAGGCCGACGACGAGCACGACCCGATCGAGGTCGCGTTCGCCGAGATGGACCGCTTCGGGGTCGAGGTCGGGCTGTTCGGGATGTCCCCCGACGCGCTCGCGGCCAAGGAGCGCGACCCGAAGCGGGTGCAGCTGTCGCTCGAGGTCAACCCGAACGACGTGATGGGCGCGATCCGCAAGATCCGCGCCGCCAAGGCCGACCACGGCCTCAAAGCCGTCACGTTCTTCCCCGCCGGGTGCCTCCCCCAGGTGCCCGTCGACGACCCGAAGGCGTACGCGGTCTACGCGGCGTGCGTCGACCTGGATCTGCCAGTCGTCGTGAACGCGGGGATCGCCGGACCGCGGTTCCCGTCCGACTGTCAGGACGTCAGGCGCTTCGATCAGGTCTGCTACGACTTCCCCGAGCTGCGGATCGTGATGCGCCACGGCGCCGAGCCGTGGGAGGACCTCGCGGTCAAGCTCATGCTCAAGTGGCCGGGCCTGTCGTACATGACGTCGGCGTTCGCACCGAAGTACTACCCGAAGGCGATCATCGACTACGCGAACACCCGCGGCGCGGACAAGGTGATGTACGCCGGGTACTACCCGATGGGGTTGTCGCTCGAGCGGATCTTCACCGAGTTGCCCCAGGTGCCGTTCCGCGACCACGTGTGGACGAAGTTCCTGCGCGACAACGCGCGGTCGATCTTCGCGCTGGATTAGCCGTGGACGACCGCTACCTGCTGATCTCGGCCGACTGTCACGCCGGCGGCTCGATGGAGCAGTACCGCGAGTACCTCGATCCCGCGTACCGCGACGAGTACGACGCCTGGCGGCAGCGGTACTCGAATCCGTTCCGGGACCTGCAGAGCGACGGCCGGACGCGGAACTGGGACAGCGACCGGCGGGTCGACGAGCTCGGCGCGGACGGCGTCGTCGCCGAGGTCCTGTTCCCGAACACCGTCCCCCCGTTCTTCCCCACCGGGGCGGTCATCGCCCGTCCCCCTCGGGCGCAGAACTACGCCCGCCGTCACGCCGGGATCCAAGCCCACAATCGCTGGCTGGCGGACTTCTGCGCCGAGGCGCCGGGACGTCGCGCCGGCATCGGTCAGATCTTCCTCAACGACGTCGACGACGCGGTCGCGGACGTGCGGTGGATCAAGGAGCACGGTCTGCTCGGCGGGGCCCTGCTCCCGGGCCGCCCCGACGACTCGGAGATCCCGCCGCTCTACGACGCGGCGTACGAGCCGCTGTGGTCGGTGTGCGAGGAGCTCGAGGTGCCGATCACCCACCACTCCGGGCAGGGGTCACCGGACTACGGCCGCAGCGGGGCTGCGAGCGTGATGTGGCTGGTCGAGACGCAGTGGTTCTCGCACCGGCCGTTCTGGCAGCTGATCATGGGCGGCGTCTTCGAACGGCACCCCGCCTTGACGTTCGTCGTCACCGAGCAAGGCTGCTCGTGGATCCCCGAGACGCTCCGGATGCTCGACGCGTACCACGCCCAGATGGCATCGGGGCGCGTCGGGGAGCTGAAGTACACCGAGGACCAGCGGCTCTCGCTCACCCCGAGCGAGTACTTCGCGCGCAACTGCTACGTCGGGGTCAGCTTCCCGAGCCCCACCGAGTCGCGGGCCATGCGCACCGTGGGGCTCGACCGGGTCATGTGGGGCAGCGACTACCCGCACCACGAGAGCACCTACCCGCACACCACCGCGGGCCTGCGGCGCGCGTTCGCCGACTGGGACCCGGCCGAGGTGCGTCAAGTCACGAGCGAGAACGCCGCCCGCATCTACGGCTTCGACCTCGACACGCTCGGCCCGATCGGCGCCGAGGTCGGCCCGACCGTCGCGGAGGTCGCCCGCCCGCTCGACACCGTCCCCGCCGACTCGGCCAGTCCCGCCTTCACCCGCCGGTAGTCAACGCCGCGCGGCCTCACGCCGGACTCCACGGCCGCGCCGAGTACTCGTCGCGGAGCTTGGTCTTCACGATCTTGCCCGTCGCGGCGCGGGGCATCTCGGCCCGCAGCTCGAGCTGCTCGGGGACCTTCTGGATCATGAGCCCGGCGTCGCGGCAGTGGGCGGCCATCTCCTCGAACGAGAACCGCGGGTTCGCGTCGGCGATCTGGACCACGGCGCAGACCCGCTCCCCTCGTTCGGGGTCGGGGAGGCCGATGACGGCCACGTCGTCGACCTTCGGGTGGGTGTAGAGGATGTCTTCGATCTCCTTGGCGCTGATGTTCTCGCCCTTGCGGACGATGACGTCCTTGAGCCGTCCGGTGACGACCAGATGCCCGTCGGGGCGGAGCCGGCCGAGGTCTCCGGTCCGGAAGTAGCCGTCGGGGTCGAAGGCGTCGGCGGTGAGCGTCGGGTCGGTGTAGCCGCGGAACACCATCGGTCCCCGGAGGCGGATCTCGCCCTCCTCGCCGGGATCGGCGACGTCGCCGTCATGGGTCACGATCCGCACCTCGATGGCGACGATGGGCTTCCCGTCGGTGTTCGCCAGCTGCTCGTCGGTGTCGTGCGGCGAGCCTTGGGCGATCATCGGGACCTCGGTCATGCCGTAGCCGTGCACCGTGCCGCGACCGCCGATCTCGCGCTGCACCTCGTAGTGCAGCTCGGGGGGCTTCGGTGCCCCGCCGCCGGACATGAGCCGCAGCGTGGGCAGGATCGGCTCGCCCGGCGTCTTGCGCTGCTCGGCCAGAAACGCGAGGTAGAACGCGGTGCTCCCGCCGACCATCGTGACGCCGTGGCGTCGAAGGACGGGCAGGACGGCGGCGGCCGAGAACGCCTCGATGAGCACCGCGGGGAACCCGAGGCTCAGCATCGTCACGAGGTAGTCGGGGCCGCCGATATGGGCGTACGGGAACGCGATCGACCCGACGTCGTCGGGTGACATGTCGAGCGCGACCGCGAGGCCCCACCCGCCGGCGATGAGCGCCCGGTCGGTGTGACACACCCCTTTGGGGTCGGCCGTGCTCCCCGACGTGTAATAGATCCAGCGGACCGGAACGTCGGGTCCGGGCCGACCGGCCGGTGGGGGCGGCAGCGTCGACGGGTCCCCGTCGGGCAGGCCGTCGGCGACGACGACCACCGAGGGAGCCTCGGGCAGATCGGCGATGACCCGCGCCGCAAGGTCCGGGTAGTCGAAGCCGCGCCACACGCCCGGGATGAAGAACAGGCGGGCGCCGGTCTGGCGCAGCGCGAAGCCGACCTCGCGCTCGCGGTAGAGGTGGATGATGGGGTTCTGGACCGCCCCGACGCGACACAGGGCCGCCGACAGCACGATGGTGTCGATGGCCGTCGGCAGCTGCCACGACACCGGGGTGCCCTCACCGACACCCGCCGCGTGCAACCCCGCCGCGACCCGCAGCGCCCGGTCGCGGAACGCACCGAAGGTGACCGTGCGGTCGGCCTCGTCGATGAGCATCACCCGGTCCGGGTCCGCGTCAGCTCGCCGCTCGATCAGCTCCCAGAAGGTGCGGGCCCCCGTCAGCGCGTCGTCCATCCGCGGAACCTAACCGCGGCGCGCCACGTCGACCATCGGCGAGCCCGAGACGACGGGCGCGGCGTGACAGACTGCGCCCCCATGCCGCCCGTCACCCGTGTTCTGGCGCTCGAACCGGTCCGCAGCCTCGCCGACTACATCGCCGGTGGTGGTGGCCGCGGACTCGATGTGGCCAAACGCGTCGACCCTGACGCGATCATCGACGAGATCGAGACGTCGGGCCTCGCGGGGCGAGGCGGCGCCGGATTCCCGGCCGGTCGGAAGTGGCGCACGGTCGCCGCGATGGATTCACCGTCGATTCCGTCGACGGTGGTGGTCAACGGCGCCGAGGGGGAACCGGGCTCGTTCAAGGACCGTGCGATCGTGCGCGCCAACCCGTACCACGTCCTCGAGGGCGCGCTGATCGCGGCGCGGGCCGTGCGCGCCGACCGGGTCATCGTCGGCGTGAAACGTACGTTCACGAAGGAGGTGGCGCGCCTCCGCCAGGCGATCGAGGAGGCCCACGGGGCCGGATGGACCGAGGGGCTCGAGGTGTGGGTCTTCGAAGGCCCGAGCGAGTACCTCTACGGCGAGGAGACCGCCCTCCTCGAGTGCATCGACGGCCGGTACCCGTTCCCGCGCATCGCGCCTCCCTACCGGCGCGGGGTGGAGGAGATCGTCGACACCCCCGCGGACGTCACGACCAACAGCGCCTCCGCCGCGCACGTCGAGATGGCCGCCCCCGACGGCGAGTCGGAGGCCCCACCCACGTTGGCGAGCAACGTCGAGACGTTCGCCAACGTGCCCGCGATCATCGCCGACGGTGCCGACTGGTTCCGCTCCGTCGGGACGGACGGGTCACCGGGGACGATCGTGTGCACCATCACCGGCCGAGCGGCGCGGCACGGCGTCGCCGAGTTCGCGATGGGCACCCCGGTGCAAGAGGCCATCGACATCATCGGCGGCGGCGCGGAGGCCGGTCACCAGCTCGTCGGTGCCCTCTCCGGGGTGTCGAACCCGCTGTTGCCCGCAGCGCTGTTCGACACGCCGATGAGCCACGAGGCGATGCGCGACCAGGGCACCGGTCTCGGCACCGGCGGGTTCATCCTCTACGACGACCGTGACGACCCGGTCGCGATCGCCGCCGGCGTGTCGCGCTTCCTCGGGGTGGAGTCGTGCGGCCAGTGCACGCCCTGCAAGCAGGACGGCATGGCGCTCTCCGACCGGCTGCACCGGATCACGCGCTCCGAGGCCGACGACGAGGACCTCGAAGCCATCGACGCGCTGCTCCGCACGGTCAGCGACAGCGCCCGCTGCAACCTCGCCTACCAGCAACACGACGTCGTCGACAGCATCTTGGGCCTGTTCCAGGACGCGTTCCGTGACCATGTGCTCGACGAGCGGCTTCCCGCCGACCCGGAGCTGATCGCCCCGATCGTCGACATCGTCGACGGTCGCGCCGTCCTCGACGAACGGCAGCGGGCCAAGCAGCCCGACTGGACCTACGACGCCGAGTACTCGGGGAAGACCCCCGCCGACCGCCTCGACGATCACCGGGCCCACGAGCAGCTCTGAGCCGCACCGGGGGCCTGGCGGTCAGTTCAGCGCGAAATAGATCGCGCTGGCGGCACCGACGGTCAGGCAATACCACGCGAACGGGTTGAGGTTGCGCGACTGGAAGTACCGCAACAGGAACCGCACCGCGAAGAGCGCCGACGCGGCCGCGACGATGCTCCCGACGACCACCTGGCCCCGGATGCCGTTGCCGTTGTGACCCAGGAGGTCGGGGAGCTTGTAGACGCCGGCGGCGAGGATGATCGGCGTCGCCAGGAGGAACGAGAACCGCGCCGCGTCTTCGTGGTCGAGGCCCCGGACCAGGCCCGCGACCATCGTGATCCCGGAGCGACTGATCCCGGCGAACAGGGCGAGGATCTGCGCGATCCCGACGACCCCGGCCTCTCGGAACTCGAGCGTGTCCAGCCGGCGGGCGCCGTCCTCGTTGAGCCCGTGCTCGACCGCCAGTGCCCGGACCTCGGAGCGGCGACGAGCCCGTTCGCCCAGAGCGAGGATGGCGCCGTTGACCACGAGGAAGATCGACGCCGCTTCGGGCTTGGCCAGCAGCGTCCGCAGCGAGTGCTCGAGCAGCAGCCCGGTGATCCCGGCGGGGATCGTCGCGACGACGAGCAGCCACGCGAGACGCTCGTCCTTGGTCTCGATGCGACGATGGCGCAACGACCGGAAGAACCCGCGGATGATGCGCACCCAGTCCTCGCGGAAGAACCACAACAGGGCCAGCGCCGTCGCCACGTGGAGCCCGACCAGGAACGCGAGGTAGAACGATTCGTTCGCGGACTGCGCCTTGACGATGTTGTCCCACCCGAGCAGCCCCGGGACGATCACCGAGTGCCCGAGGCTCGACACCGGGAACAGCTCGGTGATGCCTTGCAGCAGGCCGATGATGATCGCCTGGAAGTAACTAATCACGGGCCGAGACGCTAACCGGTTCCTCCTCCGTCACCCGGACGGGTCT
>DAIMHT010000043.1:0-10076 GCA_036723155.1 Actinomycetota bacterium | reverse complement strand
ACCGGATCGGGTCGGTCCCGGATCGTGGCGACCACGTCGGCGGGGTCGATCCAGTTCCAGTTCATCGGGTAGGTGATCTCGTCGAGGACCACCAGGCGATGCTCGCCCGCTTGGATGAGGTCCTTGGCGTGCTGCCACGCGGCGCCGGCGACCGCCTGGTCTTCGGTGAGGTCCTGGGAGTCCCAGGTGAACCCTTCGCCGATGGCGAACCAGTCGACGCCGAGCTGACGGGCGACCTTCTCCTCTCCGGTGCGCCAGTTTCCGGACTTGAGGAACTGGACGACCGCGACGGGCCACTCGCGGGCGAGGGCTCGCATCACGATGCCGAACGCCGCGGTCGACTTGCCCTTGCCGTCACCGGTGTTGACGATGACGAGGGACGGGGCGCGGTCGAGGTGCTCGGGTCGAGGATCGTCCGTCGGCGGCGTCGACACGTCGGGAGTGTCGAGGTCGGCGGTCACCGAATCTGACCCTGGTGTCGATGGGTGAGAGCCACGCGTTCCTCCTCTCGGTCGAGGAGGGACTGTCCGCCGACAGCGGGGCTGTCGAACGAACCGCTCTTTCCTCGAGAGCTTCGTTCGTCACCGGCCGGGCTGGCGACCTGGCTCGCCTCGACGAGGACGACAGTTGCGGGACAGCGCCGGAATCGCACCGGACTTCGCAGCTCAGACGGTGTCGGGATCGTATCCAGGGGCCGCCGGGGCCGCCAGCGGTCCCGGGGTGCAGGCGGTGATCAGCTGGCGCGGGTTTGGGCCGCGGTCCACGACAGCCAGAGGCTGGCGTAGCGGCCCTCCCGGCCGATCAGCTCCTCGTGGGTGCCGATCTCTTGGAGCTCGCCGTGGTCGACGACGCCGATGCGGTCGGCGCGCGACGCGGTGGAGAGCCGGTGGGCGACGACGACGACGCTGCGCCGGTCGGTGAGCACCTCGAGGGCCTGCTCGACCGCGTGCTCGGTGCCGGGGTCGAGGTTGGAGGTGGCCTCGTCGAGGATGAGGAGCGCGGGGTCGGCGAGCGCGGCGCGGGCGAGGGACACCAGCTGGCGTTCGCCCGCGGAGAGACGCGACCCGCGTTCGCGGACCTCGGTGTCGAGACCGGCGGGGAGGGCCCGGAAGCGGTCGAGGATCCCGAGGGAGCCGAGCGCGGCTTCGACGTCGTCGTCGGTAGCCCCGGGGTTGCCGACGCGGACGTTGTCGAGGATCGTCCCCGCGAAGAGGAAGCCCTCTTGGGGGACGACGATGATCCGCTCCCGCAGCGACGCCAGGGTGACGTCGGTGAGCGGGACGCCACCGAAGGACACGCTTCCCTCGGCGGGGTCATAGAAGCGCGACATGAGCTTGGCGAGGGTGGACTTGCCGGCGCCGGTGGGCCCGACGAGCGCGAGGCGCTCCCCGTCGCCGACCGACACGCTGACGTGACGGAGCACGAGCGGCCCGTCGCCGTAGCGGAAGGACACGTCGGCGACGTCGAGGACACCGTTGCTCGGCAGGTCGACGGCCCCGGGCCGCTCCGCGATCCGGGGCACGGTGTCGAGCAGACCCACGAGCTTCTTCATCGCCGCGCCGGCTTGCTGCAACGTGTTGTAGAGCTGGCTGAGCTGCTGGACCGGTTCGAACAGGCTGTTGAGGTAGAGGACGAACGCGGCGACGGTGCCGACGGTGACGATGCGCTGATCGGCGAAGAAGCCACCGACGCCGATGATGAGCGCGGTGCCGGCGACGCCGCAGAACTCGATGAACGGGAAGTAGCGGGTCCCGATGCGGACGGTCTCGAGGTTGGCGTCGTACTGCGCCTCGTTGGTCTCCCGGAACCGGCGGGCGAAGGCCCGCTCGCGGCCGAAGGCCTGGACGACACGGACGCCGGCGAGGCCCTCTTGGAGAGTGGCGAGGTTGTGCCCGATGCGGTCGCGGACCTCGAGGAAGGCGCGGCTCGACTCGCGGCGGAACCAGCGGCTGGCCCACACGACGGGTGGGACGACGACGAGGGTGCACAGGGCGAGCTGCCAGGACAGCACCAAGATGACGACGACGGCGCCGACGAAGAGGAAGACGTTCTGGGCGAACTGGGCGAGGCCGATCTGGACCAGGTCTTGCATGGCGTCGACGTCGGAGGTGAGGCGGGCGACGAGCCGCCCGGTCTGCTCCCGTTCGAAGAAGCCGAGGTCGAGGGACATGAGGTGGCGGAACACCCGGTTGCGCACGTCGCGGAGGAACGGCTCCCCGATCTTCGACACCGCCCAGATCGCGGAGCGGCCGAAGGCCAAGCCGGCGAGGGCGACGCCGAGGTAGAGGCCGGCGGACAGGTCGAGCGCGCCCTCGTCCTTGCCGCGCAGCCCGGCGTCGATGCCGTGCTTCACCAGCGCCGGCCCCGCGAGGAGGCACGCGGTCCAGAGCGCGATGAGCCCCACCGCCCCGTAGATCTTGGCGTGGTACGGGTCGAGGAGCGCCCAGAGGCGCCGCACGAGGTGCTTGGCGTCCTCGCGGGTCAGCAGCTCCTCGTCGGTGGCGAAGGCCTGGCGGCGCGCGTCGGTGCCCATCAGTCGCTCGCCCCCGCGACGGGGAGCACCACGCCCGTCTGGGCGAGCACCTGGCGGTACCGCTCGGTTGACTGGAGGAGCTCCTCGTGGGTGCCTTCGGCGACGATGCGGCCGCCGTCGAGGAGCACCACCCGGTCGGCGAGCGCGATCGTCGCGGCGCGGTGAGCGATGATCAGCGTGGTGCGGTCGCGCATGACTTCCCGCAGCGCGGCGCGGATCTCGTGCTCTTTGGTCGGGTCGACCGACGACGTCGCGTCGTCGAGGATCAGGACCCGGGGGTCTGCGAGGACGGCCCGGGCGATCGCGACGCGCTGACGCTGCCCGCCGGACAGCGAGTAGCCGTGCTCGCCGATGAGGGTGTCGTAGCCGTTCGGGAGCCGATCGATGAACTCGTCGGCCCCGGCGAGGCGGGCCGCGTTCCGCACCAGGTCCATCGAGGCGTCCGGTTCGGCGAAGGCGATGTTCTCAGCGACGCTGTCGGTGAACAAGAAGGTGTCCTCGAACACGATCCCGATCGCGCGTCGCAGCTCCCGGAGGCGGAGCTCTCGGATGTCGACGCCGTCGAGGACGACCCGGCCGGCATCCACGTCGTAGAAGCGGGGCAGCAGCCGGGCGATGGTCGTCTTGCCGCTGGCGGTCGCTCCGACGACCGCGACGGCCTCCCCGGGGCGCACCACGAGGTCGAAGCCGTCGAGCACCGGTGGACCCTGCCCGTACGCGAACGACACCCCCTCGAACGCCAGCTCCCCGCCGCCGTTCGGGGGGAGCGCGCTCGGGCGGGCGGGGTCGGCGACCGCGGCGTCGGTGACGAGCAGCTCGTGGATCCGGCCCGCGGCGGCCGAGGAGCGGGCCGCCTGCGCGACGAGCATCCCGACGAGGCGCAACGGCCAGAGCAGATAGAGGATGTAGGAGTTGAACGCGACGAGGTCGCCGATCTGGAGCTGGCCCTGCAGCACCAGGTGCCCGCCGTAGCCGAGGATGATCACGAGCGCGAGGGCGGGGAGGAAGTCGACGAGGGGCAAGAAGTTGGCGCGCAACCGCGCGCTGGCGAGCGCCCGGTCCATGACCTGGTCGGCTTCGACCGCGAGCTGGGCCTCCTGGCGGGCTTCGGTCCCGAAGCCCTTCACGACCCGGACGCCGGCGACGCTCTCCTCGACGACGCCGGAGAAGTCGCCCAGCTCGTTCTGCAGCTGGAGCGACACCGGGTGCAGCCGGTGCGAGAACCGCGCCGCGGCGATGCTGAGCAGGGGCAGCGCGCCGAGCGCGAACACGGCGAGGAGCACGTTGTGGAGGACCATGACGATGATCACGCCTGTGAGCAGGAACGTGGTGGCGACCGTCAGGGGGAGGAGCACGACGACGAGGTTGACCTGCTGGATGTCGCTGTTGGCCCGGGCCATCAGCTGGCCGGTCTGGGCCCGGTCGTGGAACGCGAAGTGGAGCTGCTGGAGGTGGGCGAAGAGCCGCTGGCGGAGGTCGGTCTCGACTCGGTACGCGATGCGGAAGGCGGTGTACCGCCGCAGCGCGGTGCCGATCGCCTGGATGACTCCGACGAAGAGGATCAGCAGCGAGTAGACGAGGACCTTGTGGCCGTTGCCGGGCAGGATCCCCTCGTCGATGGCGAGGGCCGCGAGGAGGGGCCCGGTGAGCCGGGCGCCGGTCCAGAGGGCGCCGGCGAGGATCCCGAGGGTGAGCCAGCGGCGCTGCGAGCGGAGCTCCGAGCGCATGAGCGTCCAGCCGTCTCGGCGCGACTGGTGGTCTTGCTCCAACGCCTTCAGCTCCTGCGACCGCGGCGAGTGCCCGGCGCGCAACGTCGCTCAGGCCATCGGGACAGGTTACCAGGGGGTCCCGTCGCGACGGTTGGCCATTCGCGGCGCCGCTGGGTGTGCGGGCGCGCGTCAGCTGGGATCGGCGCGCCCGGCGTAGAGCTCGGTGATCATCTCGACGAGCGCGTCGCGGTCGCGCTCGGCATCACCGATGAACGCGCCGGTCCGGACCCCGCGGGCTTGGAGATCGGCGACGAGTGCGCCCACCGCTCCGGCGTCGGCGCCCACGATGATCGCGACCGGCTCGTCGGTCACGGCTCGGGCGAGATCCGGACGTACTCACCTTGGTAGAAGAGGAGCGGGCCGGCGTGGTGGGTGATGCCGAGGTCGAGGACCTGGCCGACGACGATGATGTGGTCGCCGCCGTCGTACTCGGCCCAGAACTCGCAGTCGATGTACGCGAGGACGTCGTGCAGGACCGGGGAGCCGCCGACCCCGCGGTGCCAGTCGGCCTGGGCGAAGCGGTCCACGCCTCGGGTGGCGAAGAGGCGGGACAGCTCCTCTTGGTGCTCGCCGAGGATGTTGACGGCGAAGCGGCGGGCGCGTTCGATGCGGGGCCACGTGGTCGAGGTCCGCCCGACGCAGAAGAGCACCAGCGGCGGGTCGAGCGAGACCGACGTGAACGAGTTCGCGGCCACGCCGACCGGTTCGTCGTCGTCCATGGCGGTGATGATGGTGACGCCGGTCGCGAAGCGGCCGAGGACCTGGCGGAAGTCGTCGCCGCCGGGCCGGAAGACATCGTCGGCGGGAGCCCCGCCCTCGGTCATGGGGTCAGCGGGGGCTGACCGGGAGTCGCAGCCCCTCGGTGGCGGCCAGGACGTCGGGGCCGCCGGTCCGGGCGGAGAGGTCCTGCGCTTGCGTGAGGATGTGGTCGAGGTCGTCGTCGGAGTGCGTCGGGCAGTGGTGGAACAGCACGAGGGACCGCGCCCCGGCCTCGCGGCCGACGCGCACCGCGTAGTCGACGGTGCAGTGCCCGAAGTGGCGCTTGGCCTGATACTCGCTGACGGTGTGCTGGGAGTCGTGGATGACGACGTCGGCGCCGTCGCAGAGCTCGAGGACCGCCTCGGGGACGAAGTCGTCGGCGTCGCTCGGGCAACAGCCGGGGCCGTGGTCCGACAGGTACGCGACCGTGATCCCCTCGAGCTCGACGCGGTACCCGAGCGTGGGGTCGGTGTGGCGGACCCAGCGGGACCGGACCTTGGCCCCGTTCACCGGGAAGTCGTCGGCGCTGGTGTCGACAAAGCTGAGCTGGCCGCCCATCTCGGCCGGGGTGATCGGGAAGTACGGCGGGTGCATCACACCGGTGAAGGTCGCGCCCAGGCCGTCGCGCTGTTCGGGGCCGTGGATGGCGATGGAGGCGTCGGGTCGGAACGCGGGCGTGAAGAACGGCAACCCGATGATGTGGTCCCAGTGCAGATGGGTGAGCAGGACGGTGGCGAGGTACGGGCTGGTGAAGGTGTTCGCTTCGAGCTCGGCGGTGAAGCGGGCGGTGACGGCGTCGCCGTACTCGCGCAGGCCGGTCCCGAGGTCGAAGATGAGCGGCTGGTGGCCCTCGGCCTCGAGGGAGACACACGAGGTGTTGCCGCCGTAGCGCGCGTAACGAGGGCCGGCGCACGGGGTCGAACCCCGGACGCCCCAAAAGGCCAGCGTCGCTCCCCCCGGCATCGTCTGGACCCTACCCCGCGGGCTGTCCTCGTAGTCAGCGAGGCGCCGCTCCGGGTGACGGCTGGTCCCGCGGCGTGGTGGGTCAGTGGCGGGCGGGCCCTTCGGCGCGGACGTGCTCGACGTGGACGAGCGCTTCGCGGAGCTGGTCGATCCAGTCGCCTTCGTGGTCGTGGACGAGGCGGACGCACCAGGCCAGGGCCTCGGATCGGCTCCGGGCGACGCCGGCGTCGACGAGGGTGTCGAGGACCCGGCGCTCGTTCAGGCGCAGGCGGGTCATGACCGGGACGCCGAGGCTGGTGAAGACGACCTCGACCGGGCCGCAGCGCGCCCCCCAGGCGACCTTGCGTCCGAACCGGGCCTCGGCCTCGTCGGCGATGCGCATCCGGTGCTGGCGGGTGTCCTCGCGGTGGCCTTGGACCCGGGCGGTGCGGGCGGCGTGCCGGGTGTCGTCGTCGGCGTCGCCGCCGGCGTCAGGCTCGGGGAGGGTACCGATGACGAGGATCTCGTCCCGGTCGGCCCGCACGTCGGGGGGGCCGGTGAACCACCCCTCGGGGATCCTCCCGGCGAACCAACCCAGCAGCGTTCCGGTGTCCGTCATGACCATTACATTATTACACCGCTACCGGGCTTGCAAGCGGCGGCGGACGCGGTCCGCCACCTCGACCATCTCCTCGGGGGTCTCGTAGCGGCGGCGGGGCCAGAAGAAGCCCCGGAGGCCGTCCTTCGGGCGGCGGGGCACGACGTGGAAGTGGAGATGCGGGACGCTCTGGCTGACGATGTTGTTGGCCGCGACGAAGGTCCCGGCGGCGTCGAGGGCGTCGGGGATCGCCGCCGCGACGCGCTGCACCGCCTGGAAGAAGGGGGCGAGCTCGTCGTCGGGAAGGTCGGGGAGGGTCTCAAGGTGGTCGCGGGGAACCACGAGGGTGTGGCCCGGGAAGAGGGGCCGGTGGTCGAGGAACGCGACCGCGTGGGGGTCGTCGAGGACGATCTCGGCGGGGAGCGCGCCGGTGACGATGCGACAGATGGTGCAGGTGGGGTCGGCGGGGCTCACCCGTTCTCGGGTGGCGGGTAGGGGCGCTTGCGGGGCGGCGCGCCGGCCCGGGTGGGGACCATGACCTTGCGGCGGAAGTAGCAGACCTCTTCCCCGCGTTGGTTGAAGCCCCGGGTCTCGACGGTCACGATCCCCCGGTCGGGTTTGCTCGCTGAGGGCTTGCGGTCGAGCACCTTCGTCTCGGCGTAGATCGTGTCGCCGTGGAAGGTGGGCCGCGGGTGCTTGAGCTCTTCGACCTCGAGGTTGGCGATCGCGGCGCCGCTGACGTCGGGGACGCTCATGCCGAGCACGAGCGAGTACACGAGGTTGCCGACCACGACGTTCTTGCCGAACTGGGTCTCGTTCTCGGCGTACCAGGCGTCGAGGTGCAGCGGATGGTGGTTCATGGTGATGAGGCAGAAGAGATGGTCGTCGTATTCGGTGATCGTCTTGCCGGGCCAGTGCTGGTAGACGTCACCGGGCTCGAAGTCCTCGAGGTAGCGGCCGAAGGGGCGATCGTGGACCGTCATGGCCCGAAATCGTACCGAGGGGCCGTGCGGGCACGCTGCTTTCGGCCGACCGGGGTGGTGGCTACTCGTCGATGGGGTGGCGGCGGAGCAGGCCGCGGGCGATGACGAGTCGTTGGATCTCGTTGGTGCCTTCGCCGATGATCATGAGTGGGGCGTCGCGGTAGTACCGCTCGACCGGGAGCTCGGTGGTGTACCCCATGCCGCCGTGGATGCGCATCGCGTCGGTGGCGATCTCGAACGCGGCTTCGCTGGCGAACAGCTTCGCCATGCCGGCCTCGACGTCGGTGCGTTCCCCGGCGCTGCGCCGCTCCGCGGCGTGCCGGGTCAGGAGACGGGCCGCTTCCAGCTTGGTGGCCATGTCGGCCAGCTTGAGCTGGATGGCTTGGTGCTCGGCGATCGGGACGCCGAAGGTGTGGCGCTGCTGGGCGTACCGGATCGACGCCTCGAACGCGGCCCGGGCCACGCCCACGGCACGCGCCGCGATGTTGATGCGCCCGACTTCCAGTGCGGCGAGGATGAAGTGGCGGCCGCGTCCGAGCCCGGCCGTTCCGCCGAGCACCGCGGCCGCGGGAACCCGGTGGCCGTCGTAGACCATCTCGACGGTCTCGATGCCCCGGTAGCCGAGCTTGCCGATGTTGCGGCTGACCGTGATGCCGCCGTACCGGTCACCGGGCTCCTTGTCGATGAGGAAGCAGGTGATTCCTTCGTCGGTTCGGGCTGCGAGCGCGACGAGCCCGGCGCGGGCGCCGTTGGTGACCCACATCTTGGTGCCGGTGATGACGTACTCGTCGCCGTCGCGCTCCGCCCGGCACGTGAGGGCGCCGGTGTCGCTGCCGGCGTCGGGCTCGGAGAGCGACAAGGCGCCGCGCACGTCGCCGGTGGCGAGGGTCGGCAGCCACCGGGCGCGTTGCTCGTCGGTGCCGCTGTCGGCGATGAGGTTGGCCACCATGACGTGGGTGTTGAGGATTCCCGAGAGGGACATCCAGCCCGCCGCGAGCTCTTCGATGACGCCGATGTAGGTGAGCAGGTCGAGGCCGAGGCCGCCGTGCTCGTCGGCGATGGTGACCCCGAACAGCCCGAGGTGGCGCATGGTGGCCACGATCGCGGCCGGGTACTCGTCGGCGTGCTCGAGTTCCGAGGCGACGGGGTTCACATCGCGCTCGACGAAGCGGCGGACGGTGGCGATGAGCTCGGCCCGGACCTCAGGGTCGGTGGGTGGGTTCACGCCCCCTCGCCTCCGGGGGCGAGCGCCTCGCGGAGCTCGCGGCGGCCCCGCACCCCCAGCTTCTCGTACGCGCGTTGGAGATGGTTCTCGACCGTGCGGGTGCTCACGAAGAGCTTCTCGGCGATCTCCCGGCTGGTCAGGTTGTTCGCCGCGAGCTCGGCGACCTCTCGCTCCCGTCGGGTGAGGGACACGCCCGGCACCTCGGGCTCCACCCCGAACGGTCGGGCACCTTCGCACTCGGCGAGGAGCGCCGCGGCTCGCTGCGCCGAGGCGGTGGCCTTGCGGCGCATCGCGGCGTGGCGGTGCTCCGCCGCCGCCGACGAGGCGGCTTCGGAGGCGAGGAGGAGCGCCCCGATCCGCTCGAACGCCTCGGAGACGGTGTCGAGGCGATCGGCGTCGTCGGCGAGGAGGGCGCGGGCATGCTCGTGGCGGGCGGCCATGTAGTCGCCGTCGACGTTCGGTTCGATGGCGTCGAGTCGTGACACTGCGAGCCGGACCTCGCCGAGCCGGGCGAGGTCATGGATGGCGCCGGCGGCGATGCCGAACGCGCCGCCGGCCTCGGCGCGGTCGGCGGCGTCGACGAGGATCTCGCACGCTCGGGTCCGTTCCCCGCGTTGCGCGGCGATCGACGCCCGGCCGCGGTCGATCTCGGGGTCGAAGACCCGCACCGGTGTCGGCGGCTCGGCGTCGAGCTCGGCGTAGGTCGCCTCCGCGTCGTCGAGGTCACCGGCGAGGGCCTGCGCCGTCGCCAATGCTCCGAAGCCCCACCGCGCCGCGGGGTGGCGCAGCTCTCGCCAGACGACGCCGCCCTCGCGGCTCCACAGCGCGGCGCTGGCGGCTTTGCCTCGGTGCAGGTCGATGCGGCCGAGGATCGTCGCGAACCAGGCTTGGCCGTGGGGGGCGCCGATCTCGACGGCGCCGTCGTAGCCGAGCTGGGCGAGCTCGGCGGCCTCTCGCATCTGGCCCACCTCGAGGAGGGCTTGGGCGCGGGCCACGAGGTAGATGCCGGCCGCGGCAAGCTGCACCGTCTCGCCGAGGGCGACACGGGCCTGCTCTCCACGGTTCGCCACCGTGACGGCATCGTTGGCGCGCCCGCCGAGCGCCATGGCCACCGATCCCGCCAGCGCACCCTGGGCGTAGGCGACGTCGGTGCCCTCACCGAGGAGCGGCTCGACGAGACGGATGGCGTCGGTGAGCCGGCCCTCGAACAGTAAGAAGGTGGCGCGCAACGCGACGAGACCGTTGCGGAGCATCGGGTCGTCGACGA
>DAIMHT010000042.1:0-10163 GCA_036723155.1 Actinomycetota bacterium | reverse complement strand
TGCAGATCGAGCAGCGCATCGCCGCAGGCGGTGGCGAGCCGCGACAGCACCGCCGCGTCGCGGCCTTCGGCGACGTTGACGACGCACTCCAGCACCCGACCACCGTACGTTGGGGTGCCCAGGATCGAGGCGGGCCGCCTGAATCAATAGGGTGACCGCGGTGCGGATCGGGCTGGCGTTGCCGCAATACGACTACTCGGTGCCCGGGGAATCGCCGCTCAGCTTCGCGACGCTGGCGGCCCACGCCCGCCGGGCCGAGACGCTCGGCTTCGATTCGCTGTGGCTCTCGGACCACCTCTTCTTGGATCTCGCCAAGTACGGCGGCGGGCCCCACCGGTACGGGGTCTTCGAGCCGATCGCGACCCTCGCCGCGCTGGCCCACGTCGTCGAACGCCCCCGGCTCGGGACGCTGGTGCTGTGCGAGGCGCTCCGCCCCCCGGCGGTGCTCGCCAAGGCGCTCGCCACCCTCGACCGGTTGACGGGGGGCCGCCTCGACGTCGGGCTCGGCGCCGGCTGGTACGAGGCGGAGTACGAGGCGATCGGGATGGCGATGCCCCGCCCCGGGGTGCGAGTCGACCGGCTGCGGGAGGCGACCGAGATCGTGGCCGCGCTCCTCACCGGCGAGCCGCTCACATACCCCGGGACGTATCACCAGACCCGGCACGCGATCCTCGATCCCCCCGCGCTCCAGGTGCCGCGCCCGCCCGTGTTCATCGGCGGCAAGGGCGACCGGGTGATCCGCACCGCGGTGTCGAGCGCCGACGGCTGGAACACCTGCTGGGTGTGGACCCCCGACGCGTACCGAGAGCGGCTCACCGTGGTCGACGCCGCGGCCGACGAGGCCGGACGGGACCCGGAGCAGGTCTGGCGGTCCCTCGGGCTGTACACCCTCGTGGGCGACAGCGAACGGGACCTCGCGCAGCGCTTCGAGCGGCTCCAGTCCGTCACCCCAGCCGGGGTCCTGGACCACGTGACCCTGGAGGAGTTTCGACACGGTCGGCTCGTCGGGACGGTCGCCGAGGTCCGGGCGCAGGTCGAGGAATGGACGGAGCTCGGGGTGGAGACGCTGATCGTCGGCGCCGGAGCGTTGCCGTTCCAAGTCGGGTCCCTCGACGACGTCGACGCCATCGCCGAGGTGCTCATCGGGCCGAGTGGCTCGGGGCAGCGGTAGGGTGACGCCCCCCGCACCCAAGATCGCGAGGTCGCAGTGTCGCCGGGACCCGGGGTCTTGCTCGCCGTCCTCGCCGCGGTGGTGCTGCTGCTCAACGCCTCCCGGCTCGCTCGGCTCGCTCGTCGAATCCGAGGGCCACGCCCGCCGGACGGGGCCGACCCGGGCCCGCCGCCGGCCCACTGAGCGGCATGGGGCCGCCGGGATCGGGAACCCGACCCCCCTGCCCCGTCGTTCCCCCCATGGCTGACGGCGTTCCCACGTGGGAGGAGGTGGCCCGCGACTACGGCCGCTTCCTCTACAGCGTGGCCTACCGCTTGGCTGGCAATCCCGAAGATGCGCAAGACCTCGTCCAGGAGTCGCTCATCCGGGTCCGCAGGGGCCTCGAGCGCTACGAGCCGGGGTCCCTGGAAGGCTGGCTGGCCCGAATCGTGACCAACGTGTTCCTCGACGAAGTGCGTCGGCGGCGCCGACGCCCTGCCGACGCGCTTCCGGACAACCCGGAGCGGGTCCTGCCGGCCACGCCCGCGGCCGACGAGGCGAGCCAACAGCTCTCCGACGAGATCCAGCACGCCCTCGCCGATCTCCCCGAGGACTTTCGGGTGCCGGTCGTGCTCTGTGACGTCGCCGACCAGTCGTACGAGCAGATCGCCGAGACGCTGGGCATCCCGGTCGGGACCGTACGATCACGCATCCATCGGGGCCGGCGGCTCCTGCGCGTGGCGCTGACCGGGGAGGGGGCGGCATGACCCCCCTCGAGTGGTCCGAGGATCTCCTCTCCGCGTATCTCGACGGTGAGCTCGACCCGGAGACGCGATCGGCCGTCGACGCCCACCTGGCGGACGATGCCGAGTGGCGTGACGTCCTGGGCGACGTCGGCGCGGCACGCGACGCGGTGCGCGGCCTCCCCGAGCTCGATCTCAGCCCCGACGCGTGGAGCGACGTCCTGGCGAACGTCGCCGCCGCCGATGCCGCCCCCCTCACCACGGCCCCCGGGGTCGTCCGCGGGCTGCGGTCCCGGGTACGGCGGGCGCCGACCCGTTGGGCCGGGGTCGGCGCCGCGGTGGCCGCGGTGGCCGCCGTCGTGGCGGTGGTGTTCGTCCCGGGGCCGGCCCGGGTCACCCCGAAGGTCGCGACGTTCGCCACCGAGCACTCCGCGCGGGCCTCAATCGCCAGCGACCCGGTGAGCTCCCTGGCCGGGGTCAGCGTCATGCGAGGACTGGGTCGATGATCGGAACGCGCCGCGTCGGCGTCTCGGTTGCCGCGCTCGCGACGTTCGCCGTGGTCAGTGTCGGCGTCGCCACCACCGCGCCCGCGCAGCCGTCGTCGGGAGACGGCGAGCGGCTGCTCCACGACGCTGGAACCGCGAACACCCACCAGTCGTACGCGGGCGTGCTCGGCGTCGACTGGGTCGACCACGGGGCGCGCCACCACACCGAGACCTACACCCATGTCGTCGACGGTGAGGTCGAGGTCGGCGGAGGGAACAGCCGGGCCCTCAGCGAGGGAGACCAGCGCTGGGTCGGCGCCCCCGGCGACTGGGCGCTCGTCGTCGGATCCGACAGCACCGCCGCCGCCCCACCAAAGGCCGGCGCCAGCTGGGACCTCCAGTCGGGGCCGGGGCCCCGGGTGGCGGGCCGAACCACGACCGCGGTCGTCGCCGCCGACCCGTCCAGCGGCACGCCACGCGCTCGCTTCTACATCGACACCGCCACCGGGACGCTCCTGCGACGCGACGTCCTCGACGCCCACGGCCGCCTCGTGCGCGAGGTGAGCTTCGAAGAGTTCCTGCCCCTCGGTGACATCCCGAGCCCCGTGCACCCTCAGGCCACCAAGACCGAAGAGCCCGTCACGCTGCGGTCGGTGCCCTCCGGGTACCAGGGCCCCAGCTCCCTCGGCGGGAGCTACCGGCTGCTCGGGCGCTACCGACAGCCCGACGGCACCGTGCAGCTGTACTACGGCGACGGGATCTTCACCCTGTCGCTCTTCGAGCAGAAGGGCACGATCGACTGGGGATCGCTGCCGGCGGGCACCTCGGTCGATCTGAACGGGAACCGCACCCGGGTCTACGAGACCCCGACGAGCAGCGTCGCGGTCTGGTCCGACCACGGCCTGATCGTGACCGCCATCTCCGACGCCGCGCCCGACCAGGAGCTCCGCGCCGTGCGCAGCATCAAGAGCGGCGGAGGCGGCGGCGGTGCCCTCTCCGACGTGGCGCACTTCGTGCTCGGGCCCTTCGGCTGGGAGTGACGCGCCTCGGACACGGTCCGCGTAGCGTGCCGACATGCCCGACCCGAGCGTCGCGGTCCTCCCCCGGCTGGCGATCACCCTCGCCGCGATCGGCGGCTGGGTCGACGCAATCGGATTTCTGACCCTCTTCGGACTGTTCACCGCCCATCTCAGCGGCAACACCGCCCGTCTGGGTGTCGCCATCGGACGCGGCGAGGGGAGCACCGCGCTCACCTACGCGGTCCCGATCGTGGTGTTCTTCGCCGGCGCGGTGCTCGGCGTCGCGTTCATCACCGCCCGGCGCGCCCGCGGACGGGGCGCGATCGCCCCGCTGCTCGCGGTCGAGGCAGTCCTGGTCGCGACGTTCATGGTCGCCGGCACCCGGCTCCGCGACGCCGGTGATCTCACGCCCCGGTCGGCGGCGTACTACGGCCTCGCGGTCGTCGCCGTCGCGGCGATGGGGCTGCAGACCGCGGCGTTACGACACGCCGCGGGCGTTCCCGTGCACACGACGTTCATCACCGGCATGGTCACCCACTTCGCGGAGGCGATCGTCGGCGTCGCCCGCCGAGAGGAGCGCGACGCGTCGCAGCGCGCCGGCGTGTACGGGGGCCTGGTCGGGGCCTACCTCGCCGGCGCCGCGGCCGGTGCGGCCCTGGAAGGCGCGTGGGCGCTGTGGGCGCTGAGCGTCCCCGTCGCGGCCCTGATCGGGCTCAGCGCCGCGGCGCGCGGCGAGGCTGACTAGCGGGTCAGCGGGTGGCGAGGCGCCGTTGGCGCAGGATGCGGCGCCGCTCGCGTTCGGAGCAGCCGCCCCACACCCCGTGATCGATCCGGAACTCCAGCGCGTACTCGAGGCACTCGGCCTTCACGGGACAGTCGGCGCAGACGCGCCGGGCCCGGTCGACCCCGACCCCATCCGACGGGAAGAACGCCCCGGGGGCCGCCTCCCGGCATCGGGCGTGGAGCATCCACGTTGGGGTTTGGTGATCGGGGCGGGGCAGCTCGTCCATGTCAGTCAAACGGAGACGGCCGGAGGTCGGTTCCCCGACCCGGTTGCCGTCCTGGGCGGGCGGAAGCCGTCGGGGCCCTGACCGTTGCTCACGCTCGGGGTGGCCGATAATCCTGCGGAGCCCCGTCGGCGAGCCGGGGGTTGGACCGACGGGTCGGCCTGCGCCGTGTGCTCGCGTCCTGAGGAGACCACCATGGCCATCGAACCTAGCCGGGACGACACCACCCCCCGGGCATCCGCCGAGAGCGCCGCGGCGGCCGCGGCGAACCCGCCCCAGCCCGTCCCCGTGACCCCGCCGGACCCGCCCGACACCACGGCGCCCGGCTCCGAGCCGCTCCCCGCCGCAGGCATCGCTGGTGACGGACCCTTCCCGCGGCCTCCGTCCTCGGGTGACGGGGGCCCGATCGGCACCGGAAGGCGACGCGCGGTGCTCCTCTCCGCCCTCGTGGGAGGCCTGGTTGGGGCGCTGGTCGCGGGCGGGATCTTCTACGCGCTGGACGACAACGGCGCGTCGTCGGTCACGAAGATCGTGCAGCAGAGCCCCGCCCCGGTGCCGGTCCGCCCGTCCTCGCAGATCGCGGCGCCCAACGACATCGCCGGGATCGTCGCCAAGGCCGAGCCGGCCATCGTCGCCATCACGACCGACGGCGGTCCGACCAGCGCGAACGGTGGCGCCGGGACCGGCTTTGTGATCTCCGCCGACGGCTACATCGCCACGAACAACCATGTGGTCGAAGGCGCCACCAAGATCCAGGTGCAGTTCGCGTCGGGCCGCATCGTCGACGCCACCACCATCGGGCACGACCCGTCGACGGACCTCGCCGTCATCAAGGCGAACGCCACCGGCCTCCCGGCAGTGACGCTCGGGAACTCCGACGCCCCGAACGTCCAGATCGGCGACTCGGTCGTCGCGATCGGCAACGCGCTCGCGCTCGAAGGAGGGTTGAGCGTCACGAACGGGATCATCTCGGGACTGAACCGTCAGGTGCCCGAGCAGAACGGTGCCGTCCTCTTCGGGATGCTCCAGACCGACGCTGCGATCAACCCCGGGAACTCCGGTGGGCCGCTCCTCGATTCGCAGGCCCGGGTCATCGGCATCAACACCGCGGTCGCCAGCCCGGGGCAGGCCCAGAACATCGGGTTCGCCATCCCGATCTCGAACGCCATCCCGGTGTTCAACGACCTGCGGACCGGTCGCAAGCCCGCGTTCCTCGGGGTCAGCACCACCGACCTGACGCCGTCGATCGCCAGCCAGCTCAACCTCACGATCACCGCAGGCGCGGTGATCACCCAGGTCAGCAGCAACACCCCGGCCTCGTCCGCCGGGCTCAAGAAGAACGACGTCATCGTCCAGATCGGCCCGACCGCCATCAAGGGCTCGGCCGACGTGCAGACCGCGGTCCGGTCCCATCAGCCCGGCGACACGGTGGCGATCGTCATCGTGCGGGGCTCGGGCCGCCAGACCGTCTCGGCGAAGCTGACGCAACGGCCCAACGTGGGCTGACCGGCGGCAGTCCCGCCAGAGCCGCCCGGTAGGCTGGCTCCGATGGCGATGAACCAAGAGGAGCTGCAACAGCTCCCCCCGCAAGGGCACGTCAAGCTCATGTACCTCGGCCCGGTGGCGCCCCACTGGGAGGTCCACGGCGTGTTCGGCGACGGCCGCGTCATCGACGAGTTCCGCCAGCGGGCCCTCGCCCGGCTCCAGCTCCTCCCCCCGCACGACCCGCAGTTCCGGCGCAACCGGGAGCGGGTCAACCGCGACGCGGAGCGGGAACGCCTGATCCTCGACTGGGACCTCGGATACCCCGAGGACCCCTAACGCGGCTGATCCCGGCCGGGTTCGCCGGCGTTAGGGGTCGGCGCCGGGACTGAAGTCCTCACTGTCGCCGGCCCCGTGGAGCCCGGTGGCGATGAACACCACCCGGTCGGCGACGTTCACCGCATGGTCGGCGATGCGCTCGTAGTGGCGGCCCACCAGCGCCAGCTGGATCGACTCGAGCAGCCGGCCCTCGTCGGCGGGTCCTTCGCGGTTCATGATGTACCGGAAGAGGCTTTTCGTGAGGTCGTCCATCACGTCGTCCATGTCGAACAGGGCAGCGGCGCGGGACGGGTCGTTGTCGGCGAACGCGTCGATGGCGAGTCGGGTCTCGTTGGCGGCCTGTTCCCCCATCCGGCTGATGATCCCGCGCAGCTTCGGGTCGATGCTGTGCGGATACAGCTGGCGGGTCGCCTTCACGACGCTCTTCATGAGGTCCCCGCTGCGCTCCAGCTCGTGGCCGATCCGGAGGACCGCCAACACGGTCCGCAGGTCGCTCGCCATGGGCTGCTGGCGGGCGATGAGCACGAAACAGTGGTCCTCGATGGCGTAGGCCAGCTCGTCGATCCCGGCGTCCTGCTCGACGACGTGCTCCGCGGCGTTGAGATCGGCGTCCAGGAGGGCCTGGGTCCCGGCCGCGATCGCCTCGTTGACCAGGGCGGCGAGGCGGATGACGTCCGCGCGGAGGTCCTGAAGCTCCTCGGCGAAGCCCTTTCGAGCCTCATCACCGTTGGTCATCGTCGTCACCTCCCTCATCATTACCCGAGCAGCGCGGGCCCGGGAATCCTCTCACTCCCCGTTACCTCACGTTCATCATTCCTTCCGCTCCCATTCATATCGTTGTCGGCCCCGCGCCAGACACGATTCGTAGCCTCCCCTCGCGTCAACTGACGTTCACAAGGAGGAAGCACCAATCATGAGATCACGTTCGCGCCAAGTGTCCTGGCTGTTGATGCCAGCGCTGGCGGTGGGCACGGTTGCACTCGCCACGGGTGTTGCGACCGCGGGGGTCAGCGCCAAGGGCACCAAGCTCGCGAGCGCCACACTCAATGGTTCAGGGTCCACCTTCCAGCAGGCTTACCAGCAGGAAGCCATCGCCCGGTTCACCAAGAAGAACTCGGGGATCACGATCAACTACGCCGGCGGCGGCTCCGGCAAGGGCCGCACCGACTTCACCAACCAGGTGGTCGACTTCGCGGGAACAGACGGGCTGTTCAAGCCCACGGACCCGGCCCCGAAGGGCGGACCCTACGACTACATCCCGTTTGTGGCTGATCCGATCACGGTGTCGTACAACCTGACCACCGTGAAGAATCTGCAGCTGTCGGCGGACACGATCGCGAAGATCTTCTCCCGTCAGATCAAGACGTGGGACGACCCGGCGATCAAAGCCGACAACCCCAAGGCCAGTCTGCCCAGCACCGCGATCACGGTCGCGCACCGGTCCGACTCGTCGGGAACGACGCAGAACTTCACCCAGTACCTCATGACGGCCGCCCCGGCGTCGTGGACGCTGGGGTCCGGTTCGACGGTGCCGTGGCCCGCAGACACCCAGGCCGGGAACGGCAACGCGGGCGTGGCGAACATCGTCAAGTCCACGGACGGCGCGGTTGGCTACGTCGACTTCTCCGACGCTCGGGCCGCGGGCCTGACGTTCGCATCGGTGAAGAACGCCTCCGGCAAGATCATCGCCCCGTCGGTGGCAGCCACGACGGCTGCGCTGCAGGGCGTGAAGCTCGCGGCGGACGGGACGTATAACCCGTTGAACTCGCCGAACCCGAAGGCGTACCCGATTGCGTCGCCGACGTGGATGCTCGTCTACCAGACGCAGACCGACCCGGCGAAGGGTGCCGCGCTCAAGGCGTACCTGACGTTCATCCTCACCGACGGGCAGAAGTTCGCCTCGAGTGTGGACTACGCGCCGCTGCCACCGGCGTTCGTCAAGGCAACGCAGGCCCGGGTGAACGCCATCAAGGCGTAGTCCGGTCGATCGTCACGGGAGGGGCGGGGATGTTTCCCCCACCCGCCCCTCCCTGACACACTCTCGTCCCGAGGCCTGATGGCAGTCACCGACACGCTTCCCGAACAGACCCCGAAGCCCCTCAGCGGAGGCGACCGCCCGCCGGGGGTCCTGGCTGACCGCCTCTTCAGCTGGTTGGCGCTCGGTGCCGGCCTGACGGTGCTCGTCATCCTCGGTCTGATCATCTACACGATGACGAACGAGTCGCTCCCGTGGTTCCGGGCCGAGGGCTTCAACGCCATCTTCAGCGACAATTGGGTGCCGTCGGCGAACCACTTCGGTGCGCTCGGCCTCGTCGTGGGCACGCTCGTGGTCGGGGCGATCGCACTCATCATCGCGGTCCCGGTCAGCATCGGGATCGCCCTCTTTGTCACCGAGGTCGCGCACCGACGAGCGCGGCGGCCGATCGTGTACACGATCGACCTGCTGGCCGCAGTGCCGTCCGTGGTGTTCGGGCTCTGGGCGCTCCGCGTGCTCGAGATGCCCCTCGCCGACATCTACTCGTCGGTGTCGGGCGCCACCTCGGGGATCCCGCTCCTCGGTGACGTCTTCGCCAACCCGAATCCGTCCGGCGCGAGCTTCATGACCGCCGGAATCGTCGTCGCGATCATGATCACGCCGATCATCACCGCGATCACCCGCGAGGTCTACGCGACCTGCCCTCCATCGCAGAAGGAAGCCGCGCTCGCCTTAGGCGCGACTCGCTGGGAAATGATCCGCGGCGCGGTGTTCCCACACAGCCGCAGCGGCGTCACCGCGGCCGTCATCATCGGGTTCGGTCGTGCGGTCGGGGAGACCATCGCGGTGGCGCTGGTCATCGGGTCGTCACCGCGTCTCACGGAGCAGATCTTCGGGCCCGGGGACACGATGGCGAGCATCATCGTCAACAACTTCGGTGAGTCCACTGGTACTGAGCGGGCGGCGCTCCTCGGCCTCGGCGTGGTGCTCCTCGCGGTGACGGTCGTCATCGGGATACTCGCCCGGACGGTCTTGGCGCGCACCCAGCGTCGGCTCGGGGTGGTGTGATGGCGACGGTCGCACCCGCTCCGGTGAACTCGATCTACCGCCCGCGAGGCGCCCACACCAGTCGGACTGTGCGCAACGCCCTGGCGACCAGCTTCATCTCAGCGTCGTTCGTCGTCGCTGTCGTCCCGCTTGTCTTCGTGGTCGCGTACGTCGTCCAGAAGGGCAGCGCGGTCTTCGGGTGGCACTTCCTCACCACCGACATCCCGCTCACCGACCGGAGCTTCGGCGGGGGGATGAAGCCGGCGATCATCGGCACGCTGCTCATCACCGGGGCCGCGACCGCGATGGCGGTGCCGCTCGGCGTGCTGGGTGGCATCTACCTCAACGAGTACGGCAAGCAGGGCCACCTGGCTCGCGTGATTCGGTTCCTCTCCGAGATCATGACCGGTGTGCCGTCGATCGTGATGGGGCTGTTCATCTACCTGGTCTGGGTTCTGCGCTTCAAGCAGCAGACCGGCTTCGCGGGGTCCCTCGCCCTGGGCTGTCTCATGCTGCCGATCGTGATTCGCACCACCGAGGAGATCCTGCGCGTCGTCCCCGAGGAGCTGCGAGAGGGCAGCTACGCGCTCGGGAGCCGGAAGGTGCGCACGATCCGCACGGTGGTCATGCCACACGCGGCCCCAGGGATCGTGAGCGGCGCCCTCCTCGCCGTGGCCCGCGCCGCCGGGGAGACGGCGCCGCTCCTGTTCACGATCCTGGTCGTGACCTCGACCAACACCAGTCTGTTCAGCGGGCCGAACACCGCCTTGTCGACCCAGATCTTCCGCGGCGCGAGCTCGCCGTTCCTCGGCGCCCAGGAGCGTGCCTACGGCGCCGCCCTGACGCTCATCCTGATCGTGTTCGTCTTCACCGCGTTGTCGCGGATCGTCACCGGCCTGTACGCCCGCCGTTCCTC
>DAIMHT010000041.1:8047-10250 GCA_036723155.1 Actinomycetota bacterium | reverse complement strand
GCAGACGGGTTATTGCAGCGTTCTCTACTTGATCTCCTGGGCCCCCCGGGCCCCTGTCTGTCCCCCCTCTCCCGTCCGCGCGTTACCGGAAGACCGACGACCAAGAAAGGCGGCAGGGACGCATGTAGTACGCCCGACGGGAGGGTCGCCTGTCAAGCGCCGGACCGGGCCTCTGACCTGGGCAATCGCGCGTCGAGGCAGGTCAGCGGCCCGAGAATCTCAGCGGCGGGCGGCGCGCCGCTCTTCCGCGGCTCGCTCGGACCCGAGGCGCTCCAGGTCATAGGTCTGATGGTCGACGTGGCGCATCGCGGCCGCGATGGCGGGATGACCGGCCTGCTCGGCGATGAGGCGGTGCATCTCCTGCGCGACCTGCCGGTACGCGGGGTGACCTTGCGGCGACGAGCGCAGCTCCAGGAGGTGCATCGCCTCCCGGGCGTTGAGCTGCATCACGAACCGGACCCGGTACGCGAGGGCCACCGCGTAGGCGGCCTCGTCGGGCACGAACCGCTCCAGGTCGTCGAACAGCGTCGCCGAGCGGTCCATCGCGGCGTCGAAGCGGCCGGTGAGCCCGGCGTCGGCGATCGCCTCGGGCGTCTCGTAGCCGTGGTGTGGCGTCAGCGGCTGCCACTCGATGGTGAGCATCCGGTGACGTTGCAGGTCACGGAACGCGCCGTAGTCCGCGAGCACATCGAAGCGGTAGTCGGTCCGCTCGAACGCGCGTCCCGGCTTGTGGCGACGGTTCTCGCGTGCCCCGACGTACGCGCACAACAGCGCGTGACGCTCGTCGGCACCGAGGCGCCGAACCCGGGTGAGCAGCTGGTCGTCGGGCAGCGTCGAGTGCGGGTAGCAGATCGCGGCGAGGACCTTGTCTTCACCGTCGGGGTCGAAGTCGGTGAGCATGACCGAGGGTCGAGGCTCGGGGAGCTCGTCGCCCATGATGCGCGCCACCAGCTCCGCGGTGTCCGTCCGGGTCTCGGCCAGGTAGGCGCTCCACGCGCCGCCCCGCTCAGGACGGTCGACGCGGGTCAGGAACGACGGGACCACCTTGCGGAGCTCGGCGAGCATCATGGCCGCGTACGAGCGCGCCTCGGGCAGCGGATGGGCCCGCATGCGCAGCAGCAGCGCCTCGAACGCCTGCCCGGTGCCGTAGATGCCGACGTTCGACAGCGTCGCCGCGGGCAGGATGCCCCGCGCCGCGTCGCACGCCTTCGCCTTCAGCGACTGCTTGTACACGAAGTCGGAATCGCCGGGCTGCTTCGGGTACCGGTCCCGGGCCCACTCGAGCAGCACCGGAAGACACGCCGCGTAGTCGTCGAACCCGGCGTCGAGATCGGCGATGAACCGCAACCCGAGCGCCGACTCCAAGATGACCGGCGGCCGGTGGTACCGGTATCGGCCCGCGAGGCGCGCCGTGTACGGGATGTACCGGGTGGACTGCTCGAGGTACGCCATGAGGCGGCCCCACTCGAGGATCTTGGTGAGGACGTTCGAGGCCTGCTCGCACGCCAGGTGCACCCCGCCGAGCTGCGCGACGGAATCGTCGCCGTACTCGAGGAACACCCGGTCGTAGAGCTCTTCGGCGCGGGTGAGCCCGACGCTGGCGTCCACCGTCAGGTCACCGGTGAGGTCGAGGTCGCCGACGAACTCGTCCACGAACAGGCGGCGCAGACTCTTGGGGCTGCGCGAGTACCGGGCGAACAGGGCCCCTTTGACGACCTCGGGCAGGTTCACGAGCGCGAACACCGGCAGGTCCAGGTTCGTCACGTACGGGCGCAGCACCGCCTCTTCGTCGGCGGTGAACTCCTCAGCGACGTACTGCATGCTCGGTCCCGCTTCGGCGATCCCGGCGTGGCCGGCGACCATGGAGGAGCGATCGTACCGACGGCCTCTCGACCCCCCGCGGATGAGGTACTTCGCGGCGTTTGTCGAGATTCGGGACGAGGCGGGGTCAGACGAGGAGGACGAACGCGGGGCTGCGGACGGCGACGTCGAGCGAGGCCCGGCGGGCCCCGGGGGTCCCGTCGACCTCCACCGGCGCCGGCCGGGCCCAGCGGATCTCGGCCCGCCGGCCGGTCGTGGTGACTATCCGGGGGTGCGGGAGGTGCCCCCCGCCGGGGAGGCGGCGCCGCATCGGGGTCCGCTCCCCCGCCGCGAGGGCGTACACCTGGACCTCGAGGCGCCCGTCGCCGGGATGGCCCCGGGG
>DAIMHT010000041.1:0-7947 GCA_036723155.1 Actinomycetota bacterium | reverse complement strand
GCGCCGGTGGCGTCGGGCGGCCCCGTGGTCGGTGCTCCCCACGGCTGACCGGGCCGGATCACGGCACCGTGCTCGCGGCGGCGACGACCCCTCGGAACGCGGCGTCGGCGGCGGCGCGTGCCGCGTCGCGGGTCGCGGCCTCGGGTGCGACCTCGGCGACCTGACGCAGGAGGTCGATGCACTGCTTGATGTTGCGGACGAAGTCGCCGCCGGCGAGCTCCTCGTCGTCGAGGACCGTGGCGAGCGATTCGCCGAGGACCCACTCGTAGACGTACGGCGTGAACCCGGGATCGGGGGGCCGCGTCTCCGGCAGCCGGGCGTCGTCCTCGGCTTTCACCAGGGTCTGCCACACCGACTCGATCTCGCGGGCCCGTTCCGCGACCCGCCGGGTCGGCCACCGCAGGGGTGGGGCCGCGGCGTCGTCGGCGCCGCGGCGCTCGTAGGTGAAACAGGACACGACAGCCGCGGTCTCGGGGGTCGTCAACCCGTCGAGGCGGCCCTCGCGGATCGCCTCCGCGAGCAGCAGGTCGGTCTCGGTGTAGAGGCGAGCCAGGATCCCGCCCGGTGGCGTCAACGACCAGCCCTCTACGTAGCCCCACGATTCGAGCAGGCCGAGGACCCGGTCGAACTGTCGGCCGAGGCTCTCGCTCCGGCCCTGCACCCGTCGTTCCAGCCGGGTGATCTCGCGTTCGATGCGCTCCACGCTGGCCGACGCTCGGAGCCGGGCCGCCCGGGCCGGGTCGGTCGCGACCGGATGCGCCGCGACCGCGGCCTCGAGCTCCCCGATGGTGTCGGGCGCGGCGTGCCGCTCCCGTTCCCGCACCTTGGCCCGGCGGAGCCGTTGCGCCGTCTCCCGGCGAAAGTTGGGGTTGCGAGGCGCGTACGGCTCGGGAAGCTCGATGCGCCCGATGGGGCGCGGTGGAGCCGGGAAGTCGTCCGCCGCCAACCGGACCAGCGCCTTGCCCGCGGTCAGGACGAGGACGCGGGGCCGGCCGCCCCGCCGGCCGTCGTGGGCGAGCACCACCACCCGACCGCCTCGCCCCCCGACCCATAGGAGGTCGCCGGGACGGAGGCGCTCCAACGCGGCCGAGACCTGCGACGAGGCGCCCCGCCCCCGGCGGGCAGCCTCGAGCTGCGTCACCAACGTCCGGTACTCGCCGACGTCGCCGGTGTCGCTGCGGGCCCGGTCGACCTGTCGGGCTAGCTGCTCCCGGCTCCGCTCGAGCTGACGCTCGAGCGCGACCACGTCCCGGTCGGCCCGGTACTGCGCGAACGACAGGTTCAGCAGATGATGCGCGTCCTCGGCCGAGTAGCGGCGCACCAGGTTGACCGTCATGTTGTAGGTGGGCCGGAACGACGAGGTGAGCGCGTCGGTGCGGCGAGCCGCGAGGCCGGCCGCCTGGTCGAAGGTGACGTACGGGTTCCAGCACACCACCGCGTAGCCGACCTCGTCGATGCCCCGCCGTCCGGCCCGCCCGGTCAGCTGGGTGTACTCCCCCGGGGTCAGGAACTCGTGGCGCTCACCGGTGAACTTCGTGAGCTTTTCGATCATCACCGACCGGGCCGGCATGTTGATTCCCAACGCCAGGGTCTCGGTCGCGTACACGACCTTGACCAGACCGGCCGCGAACGCCTCCTCCACCGCCTCTTTCATCGGCGGGACAAGACCCGCGTGGTGGGCCGCGACGCCGGCCCCGAGACCGTCGAGCCACGCGTCGACGCCGAGGACCCCCAGGTCGTCCTCGGCGAGGTCGGCGAGGTGCGCGTCGGCGATCCCCCGGATGGTGTCGCGCTCCGCCCGCGTCGTGAGCCGGACCCGGGCCGCCCGGCACTGGTCGACCGCTTGCTCGCACCCCTTGCGGCTGAAGACGAACACGATCACCGGGAGCATGGCGTCGTCGGCGAGCCGATCGAGGCTCTCGACCCGGCCTGGGGCGACGAGCCGGCTGCGGGCCCGCCCGGTGGCGCCCCGGGTGCCCCCCCGACCCTGCCGGCGGTCCAGGCGGGCCGCCTCCGGGTTCGGGCGCAGATCGTCGCCCTCCCCGTCACCCACGAACGTCGGGAGCAGGTGGAGGGTGTCGACGCCGCGCTCCCCGACCAGGTACCGGTGCCGCAACGCGACCGGTCGCCGCTCCTCGATGATCGCGGTCGTCGCGCCCCGCACCGTCGCGATCCAGTCCGCGAACTCCTCCGCGTTCGACACGGTCGCCGACAGGCAGACCAGGTCGACGGTCGGCGCCAGATGGACGATGACCTCTTCCCACACCGCGCCTCGATACCGGTCCTGGAGGTAGTGGACCTCGTCGAGAATCACGTACCGCAACCCGTCGAGCGCGGGCGACGCCCCGTAGATCATGTTGCGGAGCACCTCGGTCGTCATGACGACGACGGGCGCATCACCGTTGATCGAGTTGTCGCCGGTCAGCAGCCCGACGCGGTCGGTGCCGTGCACCCGGCGCAGGTCCGCGAACTTCTGGTTCGAGAGCGCCTTGAGCGGGGTCGTGTAGAAGACCTTGCCGCCGAGCGCCCGCGCCCGGTTGACCGCGTACTCGGCGACGATGGTCTTGCCCGACCCGGTCGGGGCGGCGACGAGCACGGACTGGCCCCCGTCGATCGCGTCGAGGGCACGCTGTTGGAAGTCGTCGAGCGTGAATCCGAGCGCCGCCTCGAACTCGGCGCGGCCGCTCACTTACGTGCTGCTCGGCGTCGAACCCGTCGTGGAGGTCGCCGTCGTCGACGGCGTGGTCGTGGCACTCGAGGTCGGGATCGGCGTCGGCGCGGGTGGGGTCGACGAGCTGCTCGGGTGCGGTCCGAGGACCCACACCATCACCACCGTGAACACGAGGACCACGGCCACCGCGGCGACGGCGACGACCACCTCGCGGCGTTCCCGCGGCGGACGGTACGTGCGGCGGCGGTCGGGGCTCATCGCTTCATGATCCGGCCGATGATGATGCTGCCCTCATAGAAGAGGCACATCGGGATCGCCATGAAGAACAAAGAGTAGGGGTCCTGGCTGGGGGTGATGATCGCCGCGAAGGCGAAGATGCCCACGATCGCATACCGGCGCCGTTTGCGGAGCCCTTTGGTGGTGACCACCCGCGCCAGAAGGAGGAACACCAACACCACGGGGAACTCGAACGCCAACCCGAACGCCAGGATCATCAACAGGACCAGCGTCAGGTACCGGTCCGCGGTGAGCAGCGGCTGCAGCTGGGTGCCACCCGCGTTGAGGAGGAAGTCCAACGCCTTCGGCAGGATCAGCATCGCCACCGTGCCCCCGGCGGCGAACAGCGCCAACGAGCTCGCGATGAACGGGATGGCGTACCGCTTCTCCCGTTTGCTCAACCCGGGGGTGATGAAGCGCCACAGCTGCCACAGCCACACCGGCAGCGCCACCAGGATCCCGGAGTACGTCGCGACCTTCAGGCGGGTCACGAACGCGTCGAGGGGCCCGGTGAAGATGAAGGCGCTCTTCTTCCCGTGGGTGACGTCCTTGTAGTAGTGGAGGAAGAACCGGATGATGTCCGGCGCGAACCAGTAGCAGAGCGACGCCGTCGCGACGATGGCGAAGACCGAGATGAGGATCCGCCGCCGCAGCTCGGTGAGATGCTCGATGACCGTCATGCGGCCATCGGACGCTTTCGGAGCCACGATCTACGTCGACCCCCCGGGGGCCGCGTACGCCCCCCGTGCGTCGACCTCGGGCCGCTGCTCTCGCCACGGCCGTCTCAGGTGTCGCACGGCTTCGGGGAATCGCCGGAGGCCCACGACCGCCAGCACCACGACCAGCAGCACCAGGATCTCGGCCGGGCCGAGCGACACGGACGCTCCCTTCGTGCGAGGCCGCCCGGCATCGTACCGGCGGCCCTGACCACGACCCTTTTCGGGCCGGGAGCGATCAGCCCGGGGTCGAGTTGGCGTCGGGAGACAACGACGCGAGCTCTTGGCTCCACTCGTCGTCGCGGCCCAAGAGCAGATGGAAGTCGAGGAGGTCGTCGGTCGTGAATCCGGGCCCGTCGGGCCGGTCGGCGAGCTCGTCGGGCCAGTGCCAGTCGACCCGTTCGACACCGGCAGAGACCAGCAGGTCGCAGACCGCCTGGTTGGCGTCGTGATAGACCGCCGAGCCGCAGTCGGCGCAGCGGAAGCAGTACCCGCCCGACCCGTCGTCGGTGCAGACTCGGACGGTGAGATCCCTTGCCCCCAGGCGCACCACCCCGCAGGCGGGGCAGTCGGCCTTGATCACGATGGCCATACCCCTGCATCGGCAGGCCCCGTGGGCCCCTTGAGGGCCGTTGATCGGCCAGGATTCAGGGCTGTGGCGCCCATCACCTTCGCTCACCGGGGGGCTCGCCTCCTCCAGCCCGAGAACACCATCCCGGCGTTCCGGGCCGCCCTCGAGGCCGGGGCCCGGGGCCTGGAGACCGACGCCTGGCTCAGCGCCGACGGGGAGGTCGTCCTCACCCACGACGTGCGGGTCGGGGGCCCGCTCTTCGGGCTGTGGAAGCTGCGCGTGTCTCACGCGAGCGCGGCGCGGCTCGCCCGGCACGGGGTCCCGCGGCTCACGGAGCTCTTCGCCGAGCTCGGCTCCGCGTACGACCTGTCAATCGACATCAAGGACGCGGGCGCGGCGGAGCCCATCATCGACATCGTGCGTCGGGTCGGCGACCCGGCCCGCACGTGGCTGTGCTCACCACACCTCGACCAGCTGCGCACCCTCCGTGCCGACGCCACCGACGTGCGGCTGGTGCACTCGACACCGCGGCGGCGACTCCCCGACTCGCTGGAACGTCACGCCGCCGACCTCGCCGCCGCTGGTCTCGACGCGATGAATCTTCGCCACTCGGAGTGGACCAAAGGGCTCGTCGCGCTGTTCCACCGGTTCGGTCTCCGCGCGTTCGCGTGGGACGTGCAGGAGGTGCGACACCTGCGGGCGATGCTCGAGATCGGGATCGACGCCGTGTACTGCGACCACGTGGAGCGCATGGTCGCGACCGTCGCCGAGTGGAGTGCGGGCTAGCTGTAGTTCCCGGGACCGGCCCCGAGCGGGCTACAGGAACGACAGGCTGTTGAGCGGCCAGATCTTCACGAAGACCCGCCCGATGATCGACGATTCTGTGATCGGCCCGAACGTGCGGGCATCTTTGGACTGGTTGCGGTTGTCGCCGAGCACGAACACTCGGCCCTGGGGGACGACGCATCCCGGGTCGCCGCTCGCGGGAGTGCCGCAGCCCGGCGGGACATTGGCCCCCTCGGGCCCGGTCGACGCGCCCGCCGGCAGGTACGGCTCGCGGAGACGCCGGCCGTTGATGTAGACGTCGACGGTGTTGCCGTCGCGTCGTTCGGTGACGGTCTCGCCCGGGAGTCCGATCACCCGCTTGACCAGGTCCTGGATCCCGGCGGTGCGCTCCCCCGGCGGCGCCTTGAACACGATGATGTCGCCCCGGCGCACGTCGTGGAAGTCGTAGCTGAGCTTGTTCACGAGCACCCGGTCACCGATGTTCAACGTCGGTTCCATCGACGCCGACGGGATATAGAACGCCTGGAAGAGAAACGTCTTGATCACGAACGCGATGGCGAGCGCCGCCGCGATGAGCACGACCCACTCCAGGATCAGCCGCTTGGTGCGATCCCGTCGGGACGGCCGGGAGCCCTTCCCCTCGGTGTCTCCCCCGGCACCGTCATCGCCGCCAGCGCCGCCGCCGTCGTCGCCAGGCACGGGCAGTGGCGCCGCGCCCGGCTGGTCACCGGGGTCGAGGAGCGTCGTCTCGTGACCGCTCGGCAGCGCGTCAGGATCCGGCTGCCCGGTCGGCGTCACGAGGAAGGCCCCACGAACCCATCCTCGCACGCCTCGAGGCGGAAACTGCCGTCGGCCCTCACCGCTCGTAGCGGGCCAACACCCGCCGGGCGGCGTCCGCCCGGGCGGCGCGGGCGCTGGCCGGGCCGACCACCGTCGCCGCGGGCCCGAGCCGCAGCAACAACCGCTCTAGGAACGCGGCTCCGCTCACCGCCAGGACCACGTCCCATCCCCCATCAGCGCGGGGCTTGGCGTCCTCGGTGGGGAGACTCTCCGCGACCCACGCCGCGTCGGGTCGCAGCCGAAGCCGGACTCGCGGGTCGCTCGGGTCGGGCCGATAGACGAGGTCGACCAGGTCGTCGTCGCCCGCCGACGGGTGCGGCGGTGCCGGCTCGCCCGTCGAACGGACCGCGCGCACCCGGTCGACGCGGAACAGCCGCTCACCGTCGGCGCGATGGCAGTACGCCGCCAGGTACCACGCCCCCAGGGCATGGAAGACCCGCAGAGGATCGACGACGCGGGTCGTCATCTCGTCGCGGGCAAAGGAGTAGTAGTCGATCTCGAGCTGCTCCCCCGCGGCCGTGGCGTGCGTCAGCCGGTCGAGGTTGTCGCTCCCGCCCACATCGATGCTGAGCGCGCCCCGGGCCCCGAGGGCCGCCTCGAGCTTGTCGAGCGCCGTCGCCAGCGGCCCGTGCGGGTCCGAGCCCGGCACCGCGAGCAAGGCCCGCCCCGCGGCGAGGAGCGCGACCCCTTCGGAGGGGGTGAGCCGCAACGGCCGCTCGAAGTACTCGGCCAACCGGATGCTGACCGCACCGTCGTCCCCGACCCACACGTCGATGAGCCGGTCCGCGGTGTACGGCGGCAGACCACACAGGGGCAGGAGCGCCAAGTCGGATTCGAGCTCGCCTTCGGGGACGTCGAACCGGTGGGCGAGGTCGCTGATCGTGACCCCAGGGTGGGTGAGGATCCACGGGATCAGCGCCAGGATGCGCCGCAACCGCGACCCCGCGACCGGCGGCGTCACGCGTCGCTCTCCGCCACGGCCCGCAGCCAGTCGATCAGATCGCTGCGCAGCTCCGGCGGCTCGAGCACCTCGGCGTGCTCGAGCAACCCGACGACGAACGCCCGGAACGCCTCCCGGTTCACGACCGCCAGCTGCACCACCACCGCGCCGTCGTCCCGGCGCTCCACCACCGCGTCGTCACCGAGCTCGTCGACGACCCACGCCGCCCGGGCCGCGTCGACCAGGACCCGCGCCTCGACGGGACGGTCGTCGCCGTACGTCATCGGGTCCGAACGCAGCCCCTCGCTCGGATCGAACCCGGCCGGGGGCTCGAACGCCCCATCCGGACCCGACCGCGGGGGCCCGTCGAACCGGTCGATCCGAAACGCGCGCGACGCGTCCTTGTCCTGATCGCGGCCGACCACGTACCAGTGCCCGAACCGGTGCACCACCCCGTAGGGCTCGAGGCGACGTGCGTCGCCCCGATAGTCGAACTCGACGACCCGTCGACGCGCCACCGCGTCGAAGAGCTCCCCCAACCCCGCGGTGACCTCCATCGTGGCCAACGCCGGCGCGCCCGTCCCCTCGACACCACCGAGCTTGCGGAGGCCTTCCTCGGCCTCCCCACCCTCGAGGCGCACCGCGGTGACCGCCACATGCAGCGCGGCGCGCTCCTCGGCGCTCAAGCCCGGATCCGCCAGGTAGTAGTCGCCGGGGTGGATCCGGTACCCGACCTCGGTCGAGAACCCCTCGATGGCCGAGGTCGTGATCGGAACCCCGAGGTCCCGCAACGTCTCCTTGTCCCGCGAGAAGGCCCGCCGGCGCGCCACCTTGTCCTCCGGGTATGACGGCTCCAGCCGGGCCGCGAGCTCCTCCAACGTCAAGGGTCGCCGCGTGTCGAGCAGCGTGGCCGTCAGGTTCACCAGCCGTTCGAGCCGCTCGCTCACCGCACCCACCTTCGACCGCGCATGACCATCAGCGCCATGCCGGGGATCGGACGGTGACGGGACCCGTCCCCCGACGTCCGGGTGACCACACCGGGCGCCACCGTTACAGCGAGGCGATCAGACGCTCAACGCGCTCGTCACGCGACTTGAACGGGTCCTTGCAGAGCACCGTCCGCTGCGCCTGGTCGTTGAGCTTCAGG
>DAIMHT010000040.1:0-10805 GCA_036723155.1 Actinomycetota bacterium | reverse complement strand
AACGGCGTGCTCCTCGGCAACTACTCCGTGATGGGCGTGTATATGGGCGCGTACAGCCGCGGCGACCGCGCGGTGTTGCGGGAGGTGCACGACAAGTTGATGAGCCTGCTGAGCACCGGAGCCATCCACGCGCTCGTCAGTCGCGAGGTCGGATTGCGTGATGTCGCGGCGGCGTTAGGCCAGCTCCGCGATCGGGAAGTGATCGGCCGCGTCGTCGTGCGTCCCGAGTGACCACAGCCGGCTCGATCGTCGTGCCACGGCGGGAAAACGCGCTCGGCGCCTAGCGCCACTCTCCATCCGCGCACAACGTGCAGCGGTGCACAGTGACGAGCCCGACGTCGATCATGATCACGTCTCGTCCCTGGTTGTTCTGGCCTCGAAGCACTTGGAACGCGACGTCAGCGGGACGGGCGATGTCGACCGGCAGGTGGCATCCCGGACATTGCACGATGTCGGGCATGCCGGCTCTTCTCCGTGCTCAGCTGACGAGCCGAGGAGGCTGTCAGTCTCACCTTAGAGGGGTACGAGCGACGCCGCGCTGACGCGCGTCGCGCCGCGGTCGTCACGGCCAGGTCGTTCCGAACAGCGTCGACTCCAGGACACGCCCGGTGACACCGTCACCGCGCTGAGCGGCCAAGAACACCACCGCGGGGACGACAGCGTCGGGTGTGGTCCACCCGGTCCAGTCCCAGTCCTCGCCGAGCTCGTGCATCGCGGTCTCGGTCTTGACGGCGCCGGGACGCAGGGCGTTGACCGCGACGCCGAGCGACGCGACCTCGCCTGCGAGCCCGGTGCTGAACCGCTCGAGCGCGGCCTTTGCGACCGAGTAGGTGAGGAAGCCTGGGGGCAGCCCGGTGACGTTCGGGTCCGCGGCACCTGACGAGACGTTGATGATGCTCCCGCCGCCGGTGTCGATCATGGCCGACACGACGGCCCGGGCGGTGATGTAGAGGCTGCGGACGTTGACGCGCATCGATTCGTCCCAGTCGGCGGCGGTGCTGTCCAGAAAGGGGGCCCGGGTCGGGGCCATGGCGTTGTTGACCAGGGTGTCGATCCGCCCGTACTCCGAGCGGGTGGCGTCGATGAGGGACACGATGTCGGCTTCGACGCCGATGTCGCAGCGGCGGGCGATGGCGGTGCCGCCCTCGGCCCGGATGGCGTCGGCGGTGGCGTGGATCGTGCCCGGCAGCCCTCCGGGGGTCTCGGTCTCGCTACGGGCCGCGCAGACGACCGCGGCGCCAGCCCGGGCGAGGCCGAGGGCCAGTCCACGCCCGATCCCGCGTGACGCGCCGGTGACGATCGCGACCTGGCCGGCGAGCGGACCCGACGGTGAGGGCATCAGCGTGTCCTTTGAGCCGGTGTCACGGCGCTAGGGGATGACCGGTGGGTAGTAGTTCTCGGCCCCGGTCTTCTTGACGTCTTCGTACCACGAGCTGTCGTACGCGTCGGTGTGTCCTTGCCGGGTCGGGTCTTCGAGCTCCCACGCTTGGCGCCGGTACGTCCAGTTGCTCGGGAAGAGGCGGTGCGCTTCGCGCCAGTGTGGGATCGCAGCCGTGTGCGCACCGGACCGGTGCAGCTGCTCTCCGGCTTCGAAATGCGCGGCGGCGAGCGCCTCGTCGACGGGTCGGGGCTGGGCTCGGCGGAGCACCTCATCGGGCGCGAGCGAGTAGGGGCTGGCCGATCCGTGTTCCACCCAGTCGACGATCATGGCCAGGTACGCCTCGGGATCGGTCTGGATCTTGCGGGCCTCTCCGAGCATCTCCGCGGCTTCTGGCGGCAGGGTGGTGAGGTCGATCTCGCGCAGCGATTCGAGGATCGGGTTCCGGCCGGGGAACGCCGGCTCGGCCGGGCGCACGATCATCCCGTCCTCGTCGATCCACACCCCGTTGGGGACGTTGACCACACCGAAGGACTCGTCGACTCGGTGGGCTTGGTCGATCAAGGACGGATGCGTGGCCTTCGCGGCGTCGACGAACGGCCGGGCCGCGTCGATGTCGACGTCGAGGGCGACGGTGACGATCTCCAGGCCCTGGGAGTGGAAGCGGGTGCGCAGCTCCTGCCACACGGGCAGGTCGAAGCGGCATCCTCACCACGACGCCCACGCCACGAGGAGCACCTTCTGGCCGAGCAGGCTCGACAGCTGGAAGGGGTTGCCGTCGAAGTCGGGCAGCTCGAGCGGTGCCGCCTGCGCGCTGGTCAGGGCGCGTCCGGTGCGGGTCTCGGGTCCGAGGGCCCAGAACCCGTGCGCCTCGTCGTGCACGAGCGGCATCCCGAGCCGCTCGGCGACGACGCGCACGTCGAGGCGGTCGTCGTCGGTGCGGGACTCGTCCGGCAGGGGCACGCAGAGGTCGGCGCGGCAGGCCCCTTCGGGTTTGATGACCCATCCCGTGCCCGTGGCGAAGGTCGCGGGGTCGACGTGAAGATCGGTGAGGATCAAGGGGGCTCCTCGGATCGGTTGCTCGGCGGAGCCTAACGAGCAGCGGTGACGACGGGCGCTGCCGTCACGCCGAGTCGGTCAGGAGGTCCAGGTCCGCGAGGAGGCTCGCGGCCCCGACCACCGTGGCGCCGAGCTCGTGCGCGCGGGCCCGCAGCCCCCGGTCGGAAGTGACGACGGTGACGTCGGTGACGTCGCCGGTGTCGTCGAGGTCACGTACGAACTCGACGAGGCGGTCATCGGCGGCGTCGCGTCCACCGCGCCGCGCGTAGAGGACCTGGACGTCGTCATGGTCGCCTTCGGGGACGTCGGGGAGCGGCCGCCCGTCGAGGACGAGGGTCACGGGTTCGCCGGTAACGCGGCGGAGTGCTTGCAACCGGGTGAGCAGCCGGCGGGTCGCGCCGGCGCGGTCTCGCCACCAGCCGTCGGGGCGGGTCCCGATCACGTTCATGCCGTCGACGACGAGGTGTGGCATCGGTCCCGCCTCGGGTCGTCGAGGCAACCGGCCGGTCGGCCTATTTCGTGACGATATCGAACACCTGGAAGCCGCCGTAGATCCCAACTGCGATCGCGGCGAGGTAGGTCAAGGCGAGCACGAAACGGGTCATGTTGGGTTCTCACTGTTCGAGATGGCTTGACGTTTGGCCGCCTCATACTCGGCGTCGGTGAGCTCACGGCGGCGATGCAGGGACGCGAGCCGTTCGAGCTCACCGGCCAGGTCCTTGCCGGTGCTCGGGGCGGTGACGGTGGTGGTCGCGGGCGCGGGCGTGGGCGCGAACCGGACGCCGCTGGTGCTGGCGCCCCCGAAGGTGGCGGCGGGGCTGGGGGTGGCGCTGGATGACGGCGGCGGGGTGAACTGCACGCTCGTCCCGCCCATGAACGCGGGCACGTGACCGGAGGCGTCGGGAGCATCGTCCGGATCGGGATGGCCGGTGATGACCCGCCACAGCATGGGAAGCAGCCAGATGAGCGGCACGGCTCCCATGACAATAAAGAGGACGGCGCAGACCAGGAATCCGCCGTTGACACCGCTCCCGGAGGTCGTCAGGTGCAGGGCGTAGTCGAGGAAGTTCCAGCCGAGGCTGAGGAACAGCGCGGGCCACGCGAAGAGCACGAAGGGGCGACCGGTGTCTCCGGCGCTGATGGCGAACAGGCCCAGGAAGCCCAGCCCCCCGAAGATCGCCAGCGGGAGCAGCCCCCCGATGCCTTTGGGGCACTGATGGGCGATCTGGTACGGGCCGCCCGAGGCGCAGAAGCCGCCGATCGCCTGGACCGAGCGCATGGACCGGAACACCAGCGTCAGCGAGAACGCGACGCCCGCGACGCCGACCAGGCTTCCGATCAGCCTCCGTGTGGACCGGCGCCTCATGCTGCTTCCTCCCTCGGGGTGCCCATGGATCCCGTGACATGGGTCCGTGGCTCGTTCTCGAGCCCCCTGTCCTTTTAGAACATCGTCGGCGGCCCCGGGGTGAGTAAGCGGTACTCATTTCCTCGGGCGCAGCCCGGGGTGTCGGAACCACGGCTCGGGTGCGCCGCCGAGGCGGTGGCGGTCGGATCCGGTCGCCGGCCCGGTGCGCCCGGGTTTGGAGCGGGTCGCTGCGAGCGCGCCGCGTCGTCAGCTCGGGAGCAGGGGTCGTACGTCGTGCTCCAAGAAGTTGACGACCGAGTCCGAGAACGCGTCGTTCTGGTCGCCGGCCACCATGTGCGCGGCCTCGCCGACGTCCGCGAGTTTCGAGCCCGGGATGTTGTCGAGGAAGCTCTGGACGCCCTCTTCGGTCACGACGTCGCTGAGCAACCCTCGAACCAGCAGGGTCGGGACGCGGATGTTTCGCAACGCGGCCTCGAAGAGGGCTTGGAAGTCCTCGCGTGGCACCTCGGTGCGCCCGTGTTCGAGGAACTTGGGGTCCCAGTGCCAGTACCAGCGTCCGTCGCGGCGCTGGCGAAGCACCTTCATGAGGCCCGACGGGTTGACCCGCTTGGGACGGTTGGGGGTGTAGGACGAGATGGCGTCGGCGGCGTCCTCGAGGGTGGCGAACCCTCCGAGCCCGGAGGCCATGAAGGCCCGGATCCGGTCGATGCCCTCAGGGTTGCTGCGGTGGGTGATGTCCACGACGATGAGCCCGGCCGACACGACCCGGTCGCTCCCGCCTTCGGCGAGCATCGCGGCGACGCCACCGAGTGACGCGCCGACGAGCACCGGTGGGCACCCCAGCTGGTCGGCGACCGCGACGCAGTCCGCGGCGTACGCGGTGAACGAGTAGTCACCGTTGAGCGCCCACTCGCTGTCACCGTGGCCCCGCAGATCGAGCGAGACCGCTTTCCATCCGTGGTCGGCGAGCACGCTCGCGGTGTTGCCCCAGGCATGACGGGTCTGGCCCCCACCGTGCATCAAGAGCACCGGCCACGCGTCGTCGTCGCCCCAACGGTCACCGACGAGATGGATGCCCTCGAACCCCTCGAACCGCACGAGCTGGGACTCCACGACCGCATCCTGGCATGCGCGGACCCGGCCGTCGGTGTCGCCGAAGGCCAGGAGTACGGTGGCCCGATCGTTCGTCCGTGTCGGGAGGGACCCGTTGGAACACGTGAAGTTTCACTTCGATCCGTTGTGCCCGTGGTGCTACCAGACGTCACGTTGGGCCCGGCGGCTGGAGGAGCTCGGTGAGATTGAGCTGGAGTGGGGTGTGTTCTCCCTCGAGGTCGTGAACCTCGAGGAGGGCAAGGATCGACGCGAGCTCGAGGCGCGCTCAGCACCCGCGTTGCGCACGGCGATCATGATCCGGGACAGCCTCGGCGCGAAGGCGATCGGTCCGTTTTATGCCGCGTTGGGACGCCGGATCTGGGAGGCGCCGCCATTGCCCGACGATCCCGTCGTCGCGGTGCGCGACGCGCTCGACGAGGCGGGTCTCGACCCCGGTCTGTGCGACAAGGCCCTCGCCGACGAGCAGTCGTGGGACGCCGTCCTCGCCGAGCACGACGCCCTCGTCGAACACGCCGGCAGCTTCGGTGTGCCCACCATGGTCCTCGACGCCGGGACCGGGCCGGCGATCTTCGGTCCCGTGATCAGCGTCCTCCCAAGCGACGAGGACGCCGTGATGCTGTGGCGTCACACGGTGGGACTGATGCGTTACGGGAACTTCTCCGAGCTGAAACGCTCCCGGGCCTTGCCTCCGGATCTGCCGACGGCGACGTGGTACCGAGAACAGCGCGAGCAGAAGAAGGCCGACTCCTAAGACCCGGCCGACGACGGTGCCGACCCGCGTGTGGTTAGCGGACCTGGATTTCGGCGACGTCGAGCTTGCCGCCCGCGGGCAGGTAGGTGAGCCAGAGCAGCACCACCGTCGCTCGCGTCGCAGGACGCAACGTGAAGTGCGCTTGGGTCGACAGGTTGGCGCCGGTCGCGACCGGCCGGCCCCAGCCGGTCAGGTTGGTGGACGGCGCGGTCGCGGCGTAGATCTGCGCGTTCCAGCCCGATTCGACGGTGTCGACGGTGACGGTCGAGACGGTGGCTGGCTGCGCCAGCGTGACGTAGATCCCCACCCCGGATTTGGCGTGGCCGAAGTCACGGGTGGTGTAGATCTCCGTCGGCCACGCCGTCTGCGGGTTGCCGTCGATCGCCAGGTTCACGTCTTGGGGGTTCTCCTGGCCGTCGTTCCCCAACGGGTCGAAGTCCTTGGCTCTGACGAGTCTCAGGGGCAACGCCGCGGCACGAGGGGCGTGGGACCCACCGTTGCTGGTCGTCCTCAGGCCGGGGACGAACAGGTAGGCGCCCGCGGCTCCGGCCGCGAGCACCACGACGACCAGGAAGGCCGCCAGGCGCCGACGCCGACGAGGCCGAGGCGGCGCCGGGGGACGGGCACGCTCCCGGGGCGGGCGCGGCCGTGGTGGCCGCGTGGCGAGGGTCGCGGTGATGTCGCGCCCGACGGTGAGATCGCCATCGCCGGCCGCGTCCAACGCCGCGGCGAGATCCCCGGCGGTGGCGTAGCGCCGTTCCGGATCCACGGCCAAACACCGCTCGACGATCGCCGCCACCGGCGCCGGCACCCCCGGAGGCAGCGGGTCGGGCGCGGTGCTCAACCGGGCCAGCGCGGTGCTCATGTCGGTGTCTCCGTGGAACGGCAGCCGCCCGGTCAGCATCTCGTAGAGGAGCAGCCCCACCGCGTACACATCGGCCCGGCCGTCGACCGGGTCGCCTCGGACCTGCTCCGGGGCGAGGTATCGCGCCGTCCCGACGATCACACCGGTGCTCGTCAGATCGCTCTGCGAGCTGTTGGCTTTCGCGATCCCGAAGTCGGTGACCTTGATGCGGTTGTCTCGGCTCACGAGGACATTGGCCGGCTTGATGTCGCGATGAACGATCCCCGCCCGGTGGGCGTGATCCAGCGCGGTCGCGACATCACGGGCGATACGGGTCGCCCCATAGGGTGACAGCGGCCCCCGGTCGGCGAGGAGACGCCGGATATCTTGACCCTCGACGAACTCCATCACGATGTACGCGACGCCATCGTCCTCTCCGGTGTCGTAGATCCCGACGATCCGCGCGTCCTCGATGCTCGCCGACGAGATCGCCTCGTTCCGGAAACGGGCTCGCAACGAGTCGTCGACACTGAGCTCAGGATGCAGCGTCTTCACCGCGACCCGGCGCGCGAGCAGCGTGTCCTCACCGATCCAGACGGACGCCATACCGCCGCGGGCGAGGAAGTCGAGAAGTCGGTAGCGGCCTCCGAGGAGTCGGCCAGGCGCCGCTGGTTGCATCGGTCTCACGCTACCGAGACCGGCCGAGGACCGAGGGGTCACACCGTTCCGTCCTCGACTCACGACGGAACACAGGCCGAGTCGCGCCGAACCTGAACGGATTCCAACCTCCGCGCCCACCGACCGGTCGCGAGCGGCTCCTGCTCGCTGGTGCCCAGGGTCGAGTCGTCGCCGTCTCTAGGATCAGGCACGCTCATGGCCGAGCACGTGCACGTCCACACACCCCACGAACTCTCGGAGTCCGGCGGGGGAACGACGCACCGGGAGCGGACCCTCGAGCTGGTGGCGACGGTGCTGCTGTCGCTGGCGACGCTCGGAATCGCGTGGAGCGGCTACCAGGCCGCCCGCTGGAGCGGGATCCAGTCACGCCACTACGCCGAATCCAACACGGACCGGACCCACGCGAACAAGGCGTCGACCACCGCGGGCCAGGACCGTCTCCAGGACCTCTTGAACTTCAACCGATGGCTGGACGCGTCGACGCAGGGCAACGCGACGCTGACCCGGTTGTACGAAGCTCGCTTCAGGCCGGAGTTTCGACCCGCGTTTCAGGCCTGGCTCCTCCAGGACCCCCTGAACAACCCAGCCGCGACGCCCAGCCCCTTGCTGATGCCGCAGTACCACCCGGCCAAGGCCGCCCTCGTGAACCAGCTGGAGCGAAAGGCGGACGAGGCGTTCACCGGCGGCCGTGACGCGACCGATCACACCGACAACTACGTCTTCACCACCGTCTTCTTCGCCGCGGTGTTGTTCTTCGCGGGGATCTCCATGCGGTTCGCCTGGCTCGAGATGCGCATCATCGTCCTCGGGCTGGGGGCACTCTGCCTCGCGTACGCGCTCATCCGCGTCCTCTCGCTCCCCTACGGCTGAGACGCCAACCGAGCCGGACCCCGCAGCACGCTGCTGACCATCCGGGTCGCCAGGTAGGCGACGGCGACGACGGCGATCCCGCCGACGGCGTCCAACAGCCAGTGGTTGCCGGTCACGATCACCGACCAGATCATCACCAGCGGGTACGCCGCGATCACCCATCGGAGCCAGCGGCGCCGCACCACCGGCCAGAGGGCGAGCGAGGCCCACACCGCCCAACCAACGTGGAGGCTCGGCATCGCGGCCATGGGGTTCGTGAACGGTGCCCATTGGGGTGCACTCGAGCGGGTCGGGGCGGTGACGACGCCGGCACCGGGGACCTGGCTGACGTTGAAGTAGCTGCTGGTCGTGTCCGCGACGTGCGCTGAGCCGGGGACGAGCCGCGGCGGCAGCACCGGGAACAGCCAGAAGCACAACAAGGAAAGGCCGAGCAGGACGAGAAAGACGTTGCGCCACTGTCGGTACCGCTCGGGGGCGATCCGGTAGAGAATCGCGAGCACGACGGGCGGCGCGACGAGGTGGGTCGCGCTGTAGCAGACGTTGCAGACTCCCACGAGCCACGGAAGATGCAACGTGGCTTCTTGGACCGCGCGTTCGATGCTGAGGCCGCTGGCGCGTTCGACGCTCACGATCTGACGGGCGTGCGCCAGCCCACTGGCCATCGAACCCGTCGCGGCGGCCCGGAGCTCGTCGTAGATCGCGTACACCCACGCCACGGTGACGATCTGGAGCAGCCCCCGCTCCCATCGGCGCAGCAGCGACGACGAGCGAATCAGCGGATCGTGGCGCGCCGGCGCGAGGGCGACCGTCACCCTGACCTACCGCTGTCCGCGGTCGCGCGGATACGCCCCTGGGGCGCGGACCCCGGCCGCGGGCCGATCAGCGCCCGCGAGACGACGGACCAGGTGCGGATACGCACACGTCCGGATCGGCATCTGGACCACGAATCTGAACGGGATTTCGGTCCCAGGGGGACCTGAACTCAGGGGAGCTGGGGTCGAATCGTCGGGGGCCGCCAGGTGCCGCGGCGGATGGGCGCCCCCGGGACATAGGCCCGGAGAACCAGGCTGAAGCGGCCGGCCGGCGCCGGGAGCCAGTTGGCCTCGTGCCCGGTGGGCGACTGGGCCCCCAGATAGAGGTCGAGGGAGCCGTCGGGTCCCCGTTGGAGACCGGCGGTGCGGTCGCCGATCGCGTAACGGTCGATGGGGTTCGCCACCAGGAAGTGGTCGGGCCCGTAGAGGGTGACCGACCAGAACCCGCGCCGATCGACGGGCGGCAACTGACCCGCAGCGAAGTGGACGATCGCGGGACGTGTCCCGACGAGCGGTGCCCCGCCACCGTCCGCGCCGGCGGAGTAGTAGACGGACTCGGCGGGGACGTTCGCACCCAGGCCGGTCTGGGCGACCGCGGCGCGCGTGATGTAGTCGCCGCCGTAGGCGCCGAGGTGCTGAATCTGCGACCACCCGTTGACCGACGTGAGGTTGCGTGCGGCGGCCGCGGCGATCGTCCCGTTCGCGGCCCGGATGCTCTGGCTCAGCGCGGCTGTGGCCGCGGGTGTCGCCGTCGTTGACGGGCTCATCCCAGCCCCGATTCCAGCGGATCGGAGATCGCGCAGCACCGGGGCGTCCCTCGCCGGGGGAGGGTCCGCCGCGAGGGCGGTGCCGAGCTCGTCGAAGAACCCCGCTCCAGACGTGGCCACCGCAGGATTCGCGCCGCAGTGGGCTTGGCTTGCGTCCGGCGTGGATGCGTTCCGAGCCACGGGCGCGAGGGTGTACTGACGTTGGAGCGCGGCGACGTTCGCGACGTCGGCATCGTCCCGCGGGAGCGTGCGCCCGATGACCCACACGTCTGGGGTAGGTGCGTCGATCCGCTTGACGCGCGCGGGGAGCTGTCCCTTCCAGCTGGAAAGAGCGACCGCGACCGAAGCGGGGCCCTGGCCGATGGTCCGTGAGCCGATGTTGGTGATGGTGTTCGTGTACATGTCGAGCAGCTGGAAGGTGTAGTACCGGTCGGCGACGGCAGGGATCCGGAGCACAACCGGTCCGGAACGGAGATCAAGCCACGCACTCGAGTAGAGCGTGTCCGTGTTCGGTGTGACGATCAGCCGGCTGGACGGTCCCGCCAGGCTTGGTTGATTGATGAACGTGTTGACGCCCGCCGCGCAGACCAGCGTCGCGCGGGTGCGGGCCATGACGACGAGCGGATAGCCCCAGATGTACGCCTCGACCGCCGCCTGATAGGTGGGCCGGTCGACGCCACTCGGCGCCGCGGCCGTCGCCGCCGCGGCCGCGGCCCGCAGCGTCGCGAGCCCGTCATTGGGGCGCGTGACCGCACGGTTGGCGGCCGCGTTCGCAACACCGACCGATGCGGTCGCGACCACGAGCGCCGAAGCGAGGAGAGTCCCGAGCCGCCATCGCCGTCTCCGCCGTCGGGCACTGCTCGTGGTCATACCGCCCCTTCCGGTCGGCCCGCCAGCGGTCAGCGCCGCCGGCTGCGACGAGCGGGCCGAGCGTCAGGCTATGAGCATCCCAGTGCCGCGGGCGGGCGGCGGGCGGCGCCCGCCAGCGCCGAGCGCTCCGCTCCGCTCCGACGGACCCGAGTGGCGCCGCAGGCCGGTTCCCTAAGGTGTGCACCTCGGCCCGAGCCCGCTGGACGCGAACCTCGAGCAAGGTCTTCGCCGACGACGAAGGGAAGCGATCGTTGCGAGCGGCTCGCTGCCAGGTGTACGGACCGCCCGAGGGGGTCG
>DAIMHT010000039.1:8720-10854 GCA_036723155.1 Actinomycetota bacterium | reverse complement strand
GGTCCGACGCGGGCTCGACCGAGAACGGTGCGGTGACGGTGAGGCGGTCGTTCTGCGCGCCCACCGCGGTCTCGTCGACCACGACCCGGTCGACGCCGCGGGCCCGGAGTCGCCCCAACGCGTCGGAGTCCACCGCCTGGGCTAGCGCGGTGCGTCCGTCGACGTGAGTCCCGAAGAACTTGTCGACCACGACCCCGCCCTGGACGAACTGGGCGTCGACCGCGCCCCCGAGCCCGAACCGCAAGAGCGACGGCAAGTCGAGGGAGACGTACGCGCCAGTGAGCACCTGCGCCCCGCCCAGGCCGAGCAGGCTGCGCAACGTCGCGGCGTCGTTCGCGGCGCCGGGATCACCGCGGGCGAGACTGAGGCCGCCCCAGGTGTCGAGGGTCTCGGGGGTGGGCGCCAACACCACCGGCACCGCCGGGTGGCGTTGGAGCGCGAGCACTTGCCGTCCGAGCCGGCCCGGAGGCTCGAGGGCCGCGGCCACTGCTGGGTCCGTGGACCCGTCCGGGCGGACCGACGGGTGCGCGTCGAGCGGCCAGACCCACGACACCCCGAGCCGGGCCGTGAGCGGCTGGGGTTGCCCCGACGCGTTGACGTCCACCGCGACGAGATACGTCACGAAGCGGGAGAGCGGCTGGTCATGCGCGTCGCGGAGCTCGACCTCGAGCGGGTACACCCCGGCGAGGTGCACCGCGAGCCGCGCCGGGTCGAACGCCCCGCCGGGAGCCGCGAGCCCGATCGCGACGGGGCGAGTCCCGTCCGGGTTCACCGTCAGCGAGTCGACCGGGACCGGGACGGCGGCCAACACATTGCCCAACGTCTTGTCGGCAACCGTGTCGGCGAACGCCGACCGCGTCTGGACCGCCTGGTGGACGATCACGCTGAGCTGCAGCCCCGGTGTCCCCGACGGCCCGATCTGCAGCTGGGCGTGGAAGATCCCGCCGAGGGGGGTGTAGGCGTCCTGCGCCACCAGCGCGAGACGGCTCGGGTCGTTCGGTGTCGCCGCGCGTCCCGCGGGGGCGACCACCGCGCTGAGCGCCGCGGCCGCGGTGAAGGCCGTGACCGCGGCGAGTGCTCGCGCCAAGCGGCGGGTCACAGGTCGGCGCTGAGCACGGCCAGCCCGGTGGGGAGCCGCTCGAATCCGCATCCCTCGTAGAGCGCGAGCGCGTCGTGGTTGTCCGCTTGGGTGTTGACCAGGCATCGGCGCGCGCCACCGCGGCGAACCCACCGCAGACCGTCGTCGATGAGCGCGCGGCCAAAGCCTCGCCCCCGGGCCGACGGCTGCACCGCGAGCCGTTGGAGGTAACCCTGGTGCCCGGCCCGGCCCGTCACCGCGTACGCGACCGGGAACGGATCATCTCGATGGTGACCGACCCGGAACCGGACCGACGGCGTGGCCCGGAGTGCCTCCCGGAGCCCCGCGGGGCCGAGCTGCCAGGACGGCAGGAACGCGTGGGCGTCGATGTCGAGCACCGTGGCCCGATCGCCGCGCCAGGCTCGCCGGACCGGCGGTCGATCGGCATCGAACCGGGCGACCTCGTCCAGGGGGTGGGCGAGGAGGTGGAGATGTTCCCGATGCACGAAACCGGCGGCGAGGAACGGGGCGGCCGCGGCTTCGGTGAGCGGGCTCGTGACCACCGACTCGTATCCGTCGCGGCGCAGCCGGGCGACGCACGCAGCGACCGTGGCCGCGGTGGCGACGCTCTCGGTGGCGAGCACCAGGTGCGCGACCTCGCGGTGCTCCCGCCACGGCCCCACCCGGGCCCAACCTCCCGCGAAGCGCAGCGTCCGCTCACCCGTGCGTGAGGCCACGACGCCGGAGCGTACCTGCCGGTCCCGGTGACGCTGCTCCGGCCCGACCCGACCCGTTCGCCGCGAGCCCGTGGGGATTACCGTTCGTTGGTGCTCCTAGTGGCCGACGACCCGGCGTTCGCCGGTCACGACCCCGGCCCCGGGCACCCTGAACGCGTCGCTCGCCTCGCGGCCGTCGCCGAGGGAACCGCCGCTGCTGGTCTCGACGACGCGCTCATCCCGCTCGCCCCTCGCGCCGCGACCCGTGACGAGCTCACCCGGGCACACACCCCCGAGCTGATCGATGCCCTCGAGGCCCTCAGCGACCGTGGGGGCGGCG
>DAIMHT010000039.1:0-8620 GCA_036723155.1 Actinomycetota bacterium | reverse complement strand
CACACCCCCGAGCTGATCGATGCCCTCGAGGCCCTCAGCGACCGTGGGGGCGGCGCCGTCGATGCCGACACCCGGGTGTCCGCGGGATCGTTCAGCGCCGCGGTTCGGGCCGCCGGGGCCGGCCTCGCCGCGGCCGAGGCCCTCGCCGGAGGGGAAGGGACCGCCGCGTTCCTCGGTGTCCGTCCTCCCGGGCATCACGCCACCGGACGCCGGCCGATGGGCTTCTGCTTGTTCAACAACATCGCGGTCACCGCGGCGGCCCTCGCGGCCGCCGGCGACCGCGTCTGCGTCGTCGACTACGACGCCCACCACGGCAACGGCACCCAGGAGATCTTCTGGGAAGACCCCCGCGTCTTGTACGTGTCGCTCCACGAGTGGCCGCTCTATCCCGGCACCGGCCGTCTCGACGAGAACGGCGCCGGGCCCGGCGCCGGAACGACCTGCAACCTGCCGCTCCCGGCCGGCGCGACCGGCGACGTGTACCTCCGGGCCTTCGACGAGGTCATCGATCCGCTCGTCGACCGCTTCGCACCGGACTGGCTCCTCGTCTCCGCCGGGTTCGACGCCCACCGGGCCGACCCGCTCACCGGCCTGGCGCTCTCGGCGGGCGACTACGCGGCCCTCGCCGCCCGGGCGGTCGCGCTCGCCCCCGAACCGGGGCGCACCATCGTGTTCCTCGAGGGGGGATACGACCTCGACGCGATGCGGGCCTCGATCGCGGCGACCCTGCCGGTCCTCCTCGGCGAACCGGCACACCCCGAGGAGGCGCCGACCCGAGACGGTCCGGGCGGCGACGTCGTCGAAGCCGCCCACCACCGGTGGGCCGAGACGGGCCCCTAGTTCGGCTGGGAGTTCAGAGAATCGGTCGCGGCGCCGATACCCGTAACCGTGCTCGACCTGGATCGCCTTCTCCGCGCCGCGGTCGAGCAGCGCGCGTCCGACCTGCACCTCAAGGTCGGGACTCGGCCCTGGGTGCGCGTCGACGGAACGCTGGTCGAAGCGCCGTTCGACACCATCGAACCCGGCGACACCGAAGATGTCGCCGGCCGCATCATCCCCGCGACGCAGGCCGACTCGTTCCGCGAGACCGGCGACGCCGAGTTCGTCTACGCGGTCCAGGGCCTCGGCCGGTTCCGGGTCAGCGCGTTCCACCAGCGCGGTCACGTCGGGTTCGTCCTCCGACGCATCGTGCCGGGCGTGCCCGGCATCGACGCGCTCGGCCTCCCACCGATCCTCGCGACGCTGATGGAAGCCAACTCGGGGCTCGTCCTGGTGACCGGCCTGGCCGGATCCGGCCGGACGTCGACCGTGGCGGCCCTCGTCGATCACATCAACGCCAGCGAACGGCGCCACATCGTGACGATCGAAGATCCCATCGAGGTCGTGCACCCCGACAAGGCGTCGATCGTCGATCAACGCGAGGTCGGCGTCGACGTGGCCAGCGTCTCCGACGCGCTCGCCCGTGTCGTCCGCCAAGATCCCGACCTGATTGTCGTCGGCGAGCTCGGCGAGCCCGAAGAGGCCCGACGGCTCCTCGAAGCGGCCGACACCGGACGCCTCGTGCTCGCTGCCATGGCGACCATCGGTGCGGCCGAAGCGGTCGACCGCCTCGTTGATCTCTTCCCCCGTGACCGCCAGAGCCTCGTCCGCTCCGTGCTCGCCCGGACCCTCCGGGGCGTGGTCTGCCAACGGCTCCTCGCCCGAGCCGGGGGACGAGGCCGTGTCGTGGCCGCCGAGATCCTCGTCGTGAACGGCCCCGTCGCCCAGGCCATCGCCGACGGACGCGACGGAACCCGCCTCGAGCAGTTCATGAGCGACGGCGAGTACTACGGCATGCAGACGTTCGACCAGGCCATCGCTCGGCTCTACGACCGTGGGCTCGTCGAACGCGAGGTCGCGCTCGACCACGCCAGCTACGCGCCGGCGCTGCGGCTCGAGCTCGAACGGGCCGACCGCGAACGCGACCACCCGGTCACCGCCCCGGCCTGAGCTCCGCCCGCCGCGAGCGCCGGCCCTCCGCCCTCCGGGCCGACGGGGGCGTCGCCGCGAACGGACCGGCGTTCCCGACGGCCCGCCCGCGACAATGGTGACCGCATGGACGTCCCCCCGCGCTTGCGCGCGTACTACGAGCCGGGCTCACCGACCCGCGAGCTCGCCGACCGCCTCGCCGCGGCCGGCCACGAGTGCTACCTCGTGGGGGGCACCGTCCGTGACGCCTTCCTGGGCGCGACGTCGCCCGACGTCGACCTCGCCACCGACGCCCGCCCCGACGAGGTCCGCACGCTCCTCGACGGCTGGGCCGAGCATCTGTGGCTCCAGGGCGAGCGGTTCGGGACCGTCGGCGCGGAGAGGGACGGCGTCCATTTCGAGGTCACCACCTACCGGGGCGACGTGTACCGGCCCGAGAGCCGCAAGCCGACCGTGACCTTCGCGAGCCGCATCGAGGACGACCTCGCCCGGCGCGACTTCACCATCAACGCCATGGCCCTGCAGTTGCCGGTGCCGGTCCTCATCGACCCCCACGGCGGCGCGGCCGACCTGGCCGCGCACCGGTTGCGGACCCCCGTCGAACCCGAGGTGTCGTTCGAAGCCGACCCGCTCCGGATGCTGCGAGCGGCGCGGTTCGTCGCCGCGTTTGCCCTCGAGCCGGTCCCGGAGCTCGTGGCCGCCCTCCGCGCCTTGCACCACCGGATGTCGATCGTGAGTCCCGAACGCATCCGCGACGAGCTGTGCCGCCTCCTCGGCGTCGACGACCCGGCGGCGGGGCTCTGGCTGCTGTGCGAGACCGGGGTCTCGGACGAGTTCATCCCCGAGCTGAACGCCATGCGCCTCGAGCAGGACCCGGTCCACACCCACAAGGACGTCCTCGCGCACACCATCGCCGTGGTCGGGAACACCCCCCCGGGGGACCTCAAGGTGCGCCTCGCGGCGTTGTTCCACGACGTCGGGAAGCCCAAGACCCGTTCGATCGGCCCCGGCGGCGTGAGCTTCCACCACCACGAGGTGGTCGGGGCGCGCATGACCGAGGAGCGGCTCCGAGCGCTGCGGTTCAGCAACGAGATCGTGCACGACGTCACCAAGCTCGTGTACCTGCACCTGCGGATCCACACCTACGCCATGGGCTGGACCGACCGGGCGGTGCGCCGCTACGTGCGAGACGCCGGGCCGCTGCTCGACGAGCTGAACGAGCTGCAGCGGGCCGACTGCACGACCCGCAACAAACGCAAGGCCGCGGCCCTCGCCCGCCGGATGGACGACCTCGAGGCTCGCATCGAATCGCTGCGGGCCCGCGAGGAGCTCGACGCCATCCGCCCTCCCCTCGACGGGCGCCAGGTGATGGCCTACCTCGGGATCCCGCCCGGTCCCGCGATCGGCCAAGCCCTCAACGCCCTGCTCGAGGCCCGCCTCGACGAAGGCCCGATCGACGACGCGTACGAACGCCTGGACGCGTGGGCCCAGACCCACGGCATCGAACCGGTGCGGAAACGGATCCCGCCCGAAACCTGACGTCCCCGATCCGGGGGCGACTCAGGTCGTGGTGGCGAACGTCTCCACCATCTCGCGGGCTTCCTCGTCGCGATACTGCACCGGCGGTGACTTCATGAAGTACGCGCTCGGCCCGACCAGCGCGCCACCGACCCCGCGGTCCAACGCCAGCTTGGCGCAGCGCACCGCGTCGATGATGACGCCAGCCGAGTTCGGCGAATCCCACACCTCGAGCTTCAGCTCCAAGTTGAGGGGCACGTCACCGAAGTTGCGGCCCTCCATCCGGATGTAGCACCACTTGCGGTCATCGAGCCACGGCACGTGGTCCGACGGCCCGATGTGCACATTGTCGGCGTCGATCCCATGGTCGAGCTGGCTGGTCACTGCCTGCGTCTTCGAGATCTTCTTCGACTTCAGGCGTTTGCGCTCCAACATGTTCTTGAAGTCCATGTTCCCGCCGAAGTTCAGCTGGTAGGTGCGGTCGAGCTCCACGCCGCGATCCTCGAACAGGCGGGTCAGGATGCGATGCACGATCGTGGCCCCGACCTGGCTCTTGATGTCGTCGCCGACGATGGGGACGCCGGCATCTTCGAACTTCTTCGCCCAGGTCGGGTCGCTGGCAATGAACACCGGGATCGCGTTGACGAAACCGACACCGGCCTCGAGGCACGCGGACGCGTAGTGGCGCTGCGCCTCCTCGGAGCCGACCGGGAGGTAGCTGACGAGGACGTCGGCCTTCGCGTCGCGGAGCGCCTGGGCGACGTCGACCGGCTCCGCCGGCGACTCTTCGACCACGTCGCGGTAGAACTCGCCGAGCCCGTCGAACGTCGGGGCCCGCTGGACCTGCACGCCGAGGTGGCCGACCTCCGCGAACTTGATCGTGTTGTTGTTCCCGCTGAAGATGGCCTTGCTGAGGTCCAAGCCGACCTTCGCGCCGTCGACGTCGAACGCCGCCACGAAGTCGACATCGCCGACGTGGTAGCCGCCGAGCACGACGTGCATGAGGCCCGGGACCTCGTCTTCGGGGGAGGCGTCGCCGTAGTAGGCGACACCTTGGATCAGGCTGCTGGCGCAGTTGCCGACCCCGGCAATCGCGACGCGCACCTTCTTGGATGCTGGGTTGGGTTGGGCGCTCATGCGGACGCTTCCTCCTTGACGGCGTCGCTCGCAGCGTCCGGGGGAGAACCGCCCGGACCCGCGCGCTCCGCGGTGATCAGCTCGTCGACCCACTCGAGGTCGCGCTGCGTGGACTTCGTTCGGTGCTCCATCAAGGAGCGGGTGTAGCGGTCGTCCCGGATCCCGTGGACCTGACGTTGGCGGTCGAGGCGCTCGGCCAAGACCCGACGCCGCCGGTCGAGCAACTCGATGCGCTGGGCCGGCTCAAGATGCCCACAGAAGGCGAGCTTGAGCGCGAAGGCCTTCTCGTCGTCGCTGTGGGGATCGTCGGCCAACAACAGCTCCGCGAACAGGGCCTCGCCCGTCGCGGTGATCTGGTACGCCTTGCGGGTCCGGCGTCCCGACGCCGACAGTCGACCGGCCATCGCCTTGAGGCGAGCCGCGGCGAGGTCACCCGAGAGCGAACCCGTCGACGGGCTCGGGGCCGGCGCCTCGGTCGGGGTGACGATGGCGATCGCCCCCGCCCGCTCGAGTCGGCGCAACGCCGGGTACAGGGAGCCGTACGAGACACCCCAGAGGAACCCGAGCGTCTCGCCGAGGCGCTTCTTGAGCTCATAGCCGTGCAAGGGCTGATCCTTGAGCAGTCCCAAGACCGCGAGCTCCAGCACCGTGCACTCCTAGCGAGGGTCCCGATATATCGGGCCGATATATCGATAGACAGTATGGACGATCGGGGCGGCGCGAGCAAGGCGGGCCCGCGGCCCCCATCGATCTCCCGAGAACCGGCGACCGGGACGAGGTCCCTGCCTACACTCGCCCCCGTGCGGCGGCACGTCGACTACGCGTTGGCCCGAAGGGCGGTCCTGCGGGACCTGCGCGCCGGTCGCCTCGACCGCGACGACGTCTGCGACGCCCACCCCGAACTGTTGCGGGCCGGCCGCCACATCGGCTCCCCGGCCCCCACCCCCTGCCCCATCTGCGGGCGCCACAACCTTCGCCTCGTCTCCTACGTCTACGGCGACGCCCTCGCCCGCGCCAACGGCCGCTGCATCACCTCCCCGAACGAGCTCGACCGCCTCGACGCGGCCCACGAAGAGTTCACCCGCTACGTCGTCGAGGTCTGCCTCGACTGCCACTGGAACCACCTCCAGCGCCACGAGCTCCACGGCCGACGCCACGCCGGCTGACCGGCACCGGACCCGGCCCGGGCGCGACCCCGAGGGGGTAACCTCACCGTGCCGCCGGGAGCCGCACGAGCCCTGGACGGCGGAGGTGAGGTCATGACCGAGCCCAGCGCGCCGACCCGCAAGATGACCGCTCCCGCGGTGGCCGCAACGAAACCGAGCGACCCACCCCTGGTGATGGTCACGGCCTACGACGCGCCGTCGGCGCGGATCGTGGACGCCGCCGGTGTCGACATGATCCTCGTCGGGGACTCGGTCGCCATGACCGTGCTCGGCTACGAGGACACGCTCCAGGTCACGACCGCCGACATCGCGCACCACGTCGCCGCCGTGGCCCGAACCCGTCCCCAGGCGCTCGTCGTCGCTGACCTGCCGTGGATGAGCTACCACGTCTCCCCCGAGGACACCGTCCGCAACGCCGCCACCCTGATCCGATCCGGGGCCAGCGCGGTCAAGCTCGAAGGCGGGCGCAAGCGACTGGACGCCGTCCGCGCCATCCTCGACGCCGAGATCCCCGTCATGGGCCATCTGGGCCTCACCCCCCAGTCGCTCCACGCCATCGGAGGTTTCCGGGTCCAGGGCCGAGACCTCGAGGCCGCCCGCGCCATCGTCGACGACGCCATCGCGCTGGCCGAAGCCGGCTGCTTCGCCATCGTCCTCGAGTGCGTCCCCGACGCCGTCGCCCGCCTCGTCACCGACAGCGTGGCGGTCCCCACGATCGGGATCGGCGCCGGCCGACACTGCGACGGGCAGGTCCTCGTCTTCCACGACCTGGTGGGCCTCGAGACCCGGATCGCCCCCAAGTTCGTCCGCCGCTACGCCGACCTGACCGGCGACGGCATCACCGCGGTGACCCGCTTCGCCGACGACGTCCGGGCGGGCCGCTTCCCCTCCAGCGAGGAGACGTACCACGCCGCCGACGGGGTCGCCGACGCGCTGGAGCTCTACGGCAGGAGCACCACCGAGCACGCCTCGGCGTGAGGCGCCTCGCGGCGGGGCTCGCCATCGCCGCGGTGCTCCTCGCGGTCCCCTTCAGCCCGAACCTCGGAGCGTCGACCCGGCCGCGCTCGGTCGGCGCCGCGGTCCGGGCCGCGACGCCGGCCCAGGCCCCCTTTCGGGGCCTGACCACCACGACCGCGCATGTCGGAGGAAAGGCCCTGCACGTCGTCATCGCCAAGACCGACCCGCAACGCCAACGCGGGCTCCGTCAGCGCTCCGACGTCGGCCCCTACGACGGGATGCTCTTCGTCTTCCCGGCCACCACCAACGTCGGCTTCACCATGTCCACCGTCCCGGTGTCCCTCGACATCGGCTTCTACCGCTCCGATGGCCGCCGGGTCGACACCCTCCGGATGGTGCCGTGCTCCGGCACCGATGCCACCTGCCCCGTCTACCGGGCGCGGACGTCGTTCCGGTACACGCTGGAGACCCTCCCTGGTGGGCTGCCCGCCGGGACCCTCACCGGCTGAGCGCGACCGACGCCATCCGATCCCGCCGTCGACCCGGACTAGAGTTCACCGTTCACAACTGAGTCCTGCTCACCCCGCAGTCGTGTCTACGGACCGGCGGCGACGGGCGAGCCCGCGGGAAGCCCGGTGGCCTCGGCCCCCGGTCAACGCCCGCCGGTCCGAAGGAGGAACGGCCAATGCGGCCGTACGAAGTCATGGTCATCTATGACGCCGAGCTCGACGACACCGAGATCCGCGCCGCCGTCGAGCGGGCCACCACGCTGCTCGAATCCAAGGGCGCCGAGCTCGGACCCGTCGACCACTGGGGCAAACGCCGTCTGGCGTACCGCGTGAAGCGGCGCTGGGAGGGCTACTACGTCGTCATCCAGGCCCGGGCCGAGCCCGCCGCCACCGACGAGCTGAACCGCACGCTGGGACTCGCCGACGAGGTGCTCCGCCACAAGGTGATGCGGATCCCCGACGCCGTCTACGGCAAGACGCTCGGCACCCCCGCCGACGGATAGTCACTACACCCGCGACGCCGCGCGAAGCCGGACGTCGAACTGCATGAGGAGGTCGAAGCGAGATGGCCGATAGCACCGTCACGATCGTCGGGAACGTCACGCGCGACCCCGAGATGCGCTACACCCCGAGCGGCGTCGCCAAGGCGTCGTTCGGTGTCGCCGTGAGCCGCCGGTGGCAGAACCGAAACAGCCACGAATGGGAGGAGCAGACCAGCTTCTTCAACGTCGTGTGCTGGCGCGAGATGGCCGAGAACGTCTGCGAATCCATCGGCAAAGGCGCCCGCATCGTCGTCAGCGGCCGGCTCGAGCAGCGCTCCTGGGAGACCGAGAACGGCGACAAACGCAGCGTGGTCGAGATCGTCGCCGACGACGTCGGTCCCAGCCTGCGCTGGGCGACCGCGGAAGTGAAACGCAACGAGCGTCGGGGCGGGTTCGACAGCCCCGGTGGGGCCGGAGCTGCCGGTGGCGGCGGAGGCGGGGCCGGTCGAGCACCCGCGACCGCTGAACGCACCGCCGACGAATCGGCCGAGGGGGAGGAACCCTTCTAGATGGCACGACCACGACGAACCACCAAGCGCGACGCGCCGGACCGCAAACCCAAGAAGAAGGTGTCGATCCTCGACACCGAGCGCATCGTCTGGGTTGACTACAAGGACGTGGCGCTCCTGCGGCGGTTCATGTCGGAGCGGGCCAAGATCCGGGCCCGACGCGTCACCGGCAACGACGCGCAGCAGCAGCGAGCCGTGGCGCGAGCGATCCGAGTCGCGCGAGAGATGGCGCTCCTGCCCTACTCGGTCCGCCAGGTCACCCATCGCAACAAGGGCAAGCGGGACCGGGGCGACGGTGGGGTGCTCGCGCCCCC
>DAIMHT010000038.1:0-10953 GCA_036723155.1 Actinomycetota bacterium | reverse complement strand
GTCTCATCCTCGTCCGGGGCGTCCTGGCCGCCGATCAGGGCACCCCGAAGATGCAAGAGATCGCCAAGGCGATCCAAGAAGGCGCGATGGCGTACCTGCGGCGCCAGTTCCGCACCATCGCCTTCATCCTCGTGCCCGTGGCCGGGCTCGTCTTCCTGTCGTCCACGCAGGTGCTCAAGCCCGGCGGCATGACGGCCCTCTCCTTCGGCGCGTCGGGCACCTTCCGCACCCTGGCGTTCATCGCCGGTGCGTTCCTGTCCGGCCTGACCGGCTTCATCGGGATGAGCCTCGCGGTGCGCGGGAACGTCCGGACGGCCGCCGCGGCCCGCACCGGCTCCCTCAAGGCGGCGCTGAAGGTGGCGTTCCGCACCGGCGGTGTCGCCGGCATGTACACGGTCGGCCTCGGGCTGATCGGCGCCACCGTCATCATCATGATCTTCCAGAACACCGCCACCGCGATCCTGATCGGGTTCGGGTTCGGTGGCTCGCTCCTCGCGCTGTTCATGCGGGTCGGCGGCGGCATCTTCACCAAGGCCGCCGACGTCGGCGCCGACCTCGTCGGCAAGGTCGAGCAGGGCATCCCCGAGGACGACCCGCGCAACCCGGCGGTCATCGCCGACAACGTGGGCGACAACGTCGGCGACTGCGCCGGGATGGCCGCCGACCTGTTCGAGTCCTACGAGGTGACGCTCGTCGCCGCGATCATCCTTGGCGTCCCGGCCTTCGCGTCGATCGGCGCCAACCCCGCCCTCGGTCTCATCTTTCCCCTCATCGCCCGCGCCGTCGGTGTCCTCGCCTCGATCGTCGGCGTCTTCATGGTCCGGGCCACCGGCCGGGACCGCTCCGCGATGGCGCCCATCAACCGCGGGTTCGCCACCGCCGGGATCCTCACCATCCTCGGAGTCGGCGCCGTCGGGGTCTTCTACGTCGGCAACAACCACGGCGACGAAGGCTGGCGGGTGGTCGGCGCCGTCGTGATCGGGCTCGTGCTGGCCCAGATCGTCAGCCGTCTCACCGAGTACTTCACCTCGACCGAGACCCAGCCGGTGCAGGAGATCGCCGAGGCCACCCGCACCGGGCCCGCGACGACGATCTTGTCGGGCATCAGCAGCGGGCTCGAGTCGACCGTCTGGTCGATCCTCGCCATCGCCATCGCGATCGGCTCCGCGATCGCCCTGGGCAACGGGAACCTGCAGTTCTCCCTGTACCTGATCGCGCTCACCGGCATGGGCATGCTCGCGACGACGGGTGTCGTCGTCTCCGAGGACACGTTCGGGCCGGTCGCCGACAACGCCGCGGGCATCGCGGAGATGTCGGGCGAGTTCGAAGGCGAGCCCGAGCGGATCATGATCAGCCTCGACGCCGTCGGGAACACGACCAAGGCGGTCACGAAGGGCTTCGCGATCGGGTCCGCGGTCATCGCCGCGGTGGCCCTCTTCGCGTCGTACATCGAGACGATCGGGACCGAGCTCGGCATCAAGAAGGTCGGGACCGCCCTGTTCCAAGATCCTCGGGCCGCGGTCAACGTCGCCGACCCGAAGACCTTCATCGGGCTGCTCGTCGGCGGTTCCATCGCGTTCTTGTTCTCGGCGCTCGCCATCCGCGCCGTCGGTCGCTCCGCCGGGACCGTCGTCCAGGAGGTCCGGAAGCAGTTCCGCGAGCGGCGCATCATGGAGGGCATCGACCAGCCGGAATACGGCAAGGTCATCGACATCTGCACCACCGCGGCGCTGCGCGAGCTGACCACCCCCGCGCTCCTCGCCGTGCTCAGCCCCGTGATCATCGGATTCGGGATCAGCTATCTGGCGCTCGGCGCGTTCCTCGCCGCGGTGATCCTCACCGGCCAGCTCATGGCGGTCTTCTTGTCCAACGCCGGTGGCGCCTGGGACAACGCCAAGAAGTACATCGAAGACGGCCACTACGGCGGGAAGGGCTCCGAGTCGCACACCGCCGCGGTCATCGGCGACACGGTGGGCGACCCGTTCAAGGACACCGCCGGCCCCGCGCTCAACCCCCTCATCAAGGTCATGAACCTGGTGTCGTTGCTCTTGCTCCCGGCGATCATCAGCCTTCGCAACGACGACGCGGCCCGCTTCGCGATCTCGGGGGTGGCCCTGGTCGTGCTCATGGCGGCGATCGCGTTCTCGAAGCGGCGCGGCGGAGCGTTCGGCGAGGAGTCCGACGAGGTCAGCGGGACGCCCGCCGATTCCGGGCAACCCGAGGGCGCATCCGCTGGCGCGTAGCCACCGCGCACCCTCCCGGCGCCGCGGTGCCGGGCGCCCCGTAGGCTGAGCGCGATGGCGCGAGGGACGCTGCGGATCTATCTCGGCGCCGCCCCCGGGGTCGGCAAGACCTTCGCGATGCTGAACGAGGGAGTCCGGCGGGCCCGCCGGGGCACGAACCTGGTCGTCGGGTTCGTGGAATCACACGGGCGCCCGAACACCGAAGCCGCGATCGGTGACCTCGAGGTCGTCCCGCGCCGGTCGCTGACGTACGCGGGGGGACGATTCGAGGAGATGGACCTCGATGCCATCCTGGCCCGGGCCCCCGGGGTCGCCCTCGTCGACGAGCTCGCCCACAGCAACGTCCCCGGGTCCCGGCACGAGAAGCGGTGGGAAGACGTCGAGGACCTCCTCGCCGCCGGGATCGATGTCATCTCGACCCTGAACGTGCAACACCTCGAGTCGCTGAACGACGTCGTGGAGCGGATCACCGGCGTGAAGCAGCACGAGACGATCCCCGATGCGGTGGTGCGCGCCGCCGACCAGCTCGAGGTCGTCGACATGACCCCGGAGGCGCTGCGGCGCCGGATGGCGCACGGCAACATCTATCCGCTCGAGCGCATCGACGCGTCGCTCGCCAACTACTTCCGGCCCGGCAACCTCGCCGCGCTCCGCGAGCTCGCCCTGCTCTGGGTGGCGGACCGAGTCGAGGAGCGACTCCAGCAGTATCTCGAGGACCACGGCCTCGAGTTCGACGCCGACGCCCGAGAACGTGTGGTCGTCGCCCTCACCGGCGGTCCCGGCGGCGACACGTTGATCCGCCGCGCCGGCCGGATGGCGCAACGGGCCAAGGGTGACCTGGTCGGGGTCCACGTCCGGACCGACGACGCGCCGTCCGCGGGGTCACGGGAGCTGCTCGGCCGCCAGCGTCGACTGCTGCTGGACCTCGGTGGCAACTACCACGAGGTCGCCAGCGCCGACCCCGGCCTCGGGCTCGTCCGCTTCGCTCGCACCGAGCGCGCCACGCAGCTGGTGGTCGGCGCCAGCCGCCGGTCGCGGTGGGCGCACCTTGCCCGCGGGTCGGTGATCACCCGGGTGGTGCGCAGCGCCGGACCGGTCGACGTGCACGTGATCGCGACCGGCGCGCCCGCGGTGCCCGAAGCTCCGATCGTCCGGCGTCCGCACCTGTCGCTGCCCCAGCGGCGCCGCGTCGCCGGGCTGGCCGCCGCCGCGGTCCTCGTGCCGGTTGTGACCCTCGTGCTCGACGCGTTGCGCAGCCATCTGAGCCTCTCCAGCGTGCTGCTCGTCTACCTGCTCGCGGTCGTCGGCGTCGCCGCGATCGGCGGCATCCTCCCCGCGTTGCTCACCGCGGCGGCCGCGTTCGTCCTCTCCGACTACTACTTCACGGCGCCGCTCCATTCCTTGTCGATGTCGAAAGGCGACAACGTCGTTGCGCTCGTCGTGTTCGTCGTGGTCGCGGCCGTCGTCGGTCAGCTCGTCAGCCGGTCGGCTCGGCGACGAGCCGAGGCGTCCCGAGCTCAGGCCGAGGCTGAGACCTTGGCCCGGCTGAGTGGGACCCTGCTCTCGGAGCAGGATCCACTCTCCGCGCTCACCAGCAACCTGTGCGAGGCATTCCACTGCGAGTCGGTCGCGGTGCTGCGCCGACAGGACGACAGCTGGATCGTGGAGGCCAGTGCCGGGGACGCGGCCCCCGCGGAGCCGGACGCCGCGACCGCGACCGTCCCGCTCGGCAGCGACACCGTGCTCACGGCGCTCGGCTCGGACCTGAGGCCCGACGACATCCATGTCCTGCACGCGTTCGCGGGGCAGCTCGCGCTCGCGGCCGAACGCCGCCGGTTGCGCGCCGACGCGGCCGCGGCGACCGGCATGGCCGAGGCGAACCAGCTGCGGACCGCGCTGCTCGCGACGGTGTCGCACGACCTGCGGGCCCCGCTCACCTCGATCAAGGCGTCCGTGACCGGGCTACGCCACGCCGACGGCCATCTCACCTCCTCCGCTCGTCAGGAGCTGCTGGAGACCATCGCCGAGGAGACCGACCGGCTCAACAACCTCGTTGCCAACCTGCTCGACATGAGCCGGTTGCAGGTCGGCGCGCTCGACCCGGTGGAGGTCGACGTCAGCGTGGACGGGATCGTCGGTCAGGCCATCCAGAGCCTCGGCGACGCGGGCAGCCGGGTCGTCGTCGACGTCCCCGAGAACCTGCCCGCGGTGCACGCCGACCCGAGTCTCCTCGCCCGAGCGGTCGCCAACGTCGTCGCGCACGGTCTCGACGCCGTCGGCCCTGGCGGGTCGGTCCGCATTGCCGCGAGCCAGGTCGACGGCCGGGTCGACCTCCGCGTCGGCGATGCCGCCGACGACTCCTCGGCCGCGGACCCGGGTGAAGGGAGCGCCGACCTCGGCCTCGCGGTGGCGCGGGGTTTCGTCGAGGCCATGCACGGCCACGTCGTCGTTGAGCACTCCGCCGACGGGCACGGCACGGTGGTCTTGCAGCTCCCCGCGGGGACGTCGTGACCGCCGAGGCGCGGATCCTCGTCGTGGACGACGAGCCGCAGATTCGCCGGGCGCTGGTCATCAACCTCCGGGCCCGCGGCTACGAGGTCGACGTCGCCGACAGCGGCGAACGGGCGCTCGAGCTCGCGGCCCGGAACCATCCCGACGCGGTGGTCCTCGACCTCGGGCTCCCCGGGATCGACGGTGTGGATGTGATCCGCGGGTTGCGGGGGTGGAGCCAGGTGCCGATCGTCGTCCTGTCGGTGCGAGACCAAGAATCGGACAAGGTCGCGGCGCTCGACGCCGGCGCCGATGACTACGTCGCCAAGCCGTTCGGCATGGATGAGCTCCTCGCCCGTCTCCGCGCCGCGCTCCGGCGGGGCGCGCCGGCGGAGGAAGCGGCGGTGATCACCACCGCGGACTTCACCATCGACCTCGCGGCCAAGCGTGTCACTCGCGACGGCGCCGAGGTGCGGCTCACGCCCACCGAATGGCACGTCGTCGAGGTGCTCGTCCGCAACCAGGGCAAGCTCGTCCCCCAACGCCAGCTGCTCCGCGAGGTGTGGGGCCCCGACTACCACGACGAGACCAACTACCTGCGGGTCTTCTTGGCGCAGGTCCGCCGCAAGCTCGAACCCGAGCCGGCGCGTCCCCGCTACTTCCTCACCGAGCCCGGGATGGGCTACCGCTTCGAGTCCTGAGCCGACCGGAGCCGGGCGGCCTCAGGTCCGGTCGTCACCCACCGACGAGGCGGTCGACGAGCCCGGCTCGTCCCGCCCCGCGGAACCGGTCGCGCGGCCCCTGGTGCGCCGCCACTCCACGTACACGGGGATCAACGAGATCACGATCACCAGCGCAATCAGCGGGAGCAGGTACGTGTCGATGTTGGAGCCGATGGCGTTGCCCAGCGCGAAGCCGAGCAGCGTCACGCCCACGGCCCAGATGAACGCGCCGATCAGGTTGTAGATCGTGAACAGGCGTCGCTCCATCCGGCCGACACCAGCCAGGACCGGCATGAACGTCCGCACGACGGGGACGAACCGAGCCAACACCACCGCCTTCGTGCCGTGATGCTCGAAGAACTCGTGGGTGCGGGCCACGTACTCCTGCTTGAACAGGCGCGAGTCGGGCTTGCGAAACAAGCGTGGCCCTGCTCGATGCCCGATCATGTACCCGACCTGGTCGCCGGCGACGGCGGCGATGAACGCGCCGGGAAGCAGCAGCCACAAGTCGAGCCTGCTCTGTCCCGCGAGGACCCCCGCGGTGAACAGCAACGAGTCGCCCGGCAAGAAGAAACCGATGAGCAGCCCGGTCTCGGCGAACACGATGAGCCACGCCACCAGCTCGCCGTACGGGCTAATCGAGTTGAAGATGCTCTTGGGATCGAGGCCCAAGACGCCGATGACTGCTTTGAACACGGGCCGTCACCTTAGACTGGCTCATGTCGCGGGCCGGATACGCGTGGCCGACGAGCCGCGCGGCCAAACTGGGCGCCCGCGACGCCCCCCTGGCCCGGTAGTGAGGAAGTGACGTGCCGAAGACGCTCGTGATCGTCGAGTCGCCGGCGAAGGCGAAAACTATCGAAGGCTTCCTCGGTCGCGGCCAGTTCCGCGTCCTCGCCAGCCGCGGGCACATCCGCGACCTGCCCAGCAGCGCGAAGCAGGTCCCGAAGAGCATTACCGACCCCGAGATCCGCCGCCTCGGCATCGACGTCAACAACCACTTCGAGCCGATCTACGTCATCGTCGACAAGAAACGCGATGTCGTGAAGGAGCTCAAAGCGGCCCTCCACGACGCCGACGAGGTCCTGCTGGCCACCGACGAGGACCGCGAGGGGGAAGCCATCTCCTGGCACGTCCTCGAGGTCCTCAAACCGTCCGTCCCGGTCAAACGGCTCGTGTTCCACGAGATCACCGCCCAGGCCATCGAGGACGCGTTGGCCAACCCCCGCGACCTCGACATGCGCCTGGTCGAGGCCCAGGAAGGCCGCCGCAAGCTCGACCGGCTCTTCGGCTACGAGATGTCGGTCGTCACCCGCCGTCGAGCCGGTGGGGCCACCTCCGCCGGCCGGGTCCAGAGCGTCGCCGCCCGGCTGGTCGTCGAGCGGGAACGAGCGCGGATGGCGTTCCGGGCCGGCACCTACTGGGACCTCGAGGGCGCCTTCACGGCCCGCGACGCCGAGTTCCCCGCCACCCTCGCCGCCCTCGGTGGCCGCCGCATGGCCACCGGCCGAGACTTCGACGCCGCCACCGGTCAACTCGCCGCGGGCGTCGACGTCGCCACCCTCGACGAGGCCACCGCCCACGGGCTCGCCGAATCGCTTCACGACGCGGCGTTTCAGATCGTTTCGGTCGAAGCCAAGTCGTTCACGGAGCGACCCAAGCCGCCGTTCACGACCTCGACGCTCCAGCAAGAAGCCGGACGCAAGCTCGGGTTCACCGCCGCCCGCACCATGGCCGTCGCGCAAGGCCTCTACGAGCACGGCTACATCACCTACATGCGGACCGACGCCACGTTCCTCTCCGACCAAGCGATCACCGCCGCCCGTCAACAGATCGCCGCCCGCTACGGCGACGACGACCTCCCGAGCGAACCCCGCCAGTACCGGGGAAAGGTCAAGAACGCCCAGGAGGCCCACGAGGCGATCCGACCCGCCGGTGACCGCATGCGGGTCCTCGACGACATCGCCGGTGAGCTCAACGCCGACGAACGCCGCGTGTACGACCTGATCTGGAAGCGCACCGTCGCCTGCCAGATGGCCGACGCCCGGATCCGGCGCGTCACGATCCGGCTCGCCGCGCCGACGCCCGCCGGCGACGAGGCGACCTTCCAGGCCACCGGGCGGACCATCGAGTTCGCCGGCTACCTGCGCGCGTACGTCGAGGGCGCCGACGATCCCGACGCCGAGCTCGAAGACCGCGAAGTCATCCTCCCGTCGCTCGAGGAAGGCGACACCGCGCAGTGTCGCAGCCTGGAGCCGTCCAGCCACACCACGCAGCCACCGGCCCGCTACACCGAGGCCAGCCTCGTCAAAGACCTCGAGGAACGCGGGATCGGGCGGCCCTCCACGTACGCGGTGGTCATCGACACGCTCCTGCGACGCGACTACGTGTGGAAGAAGGGCAGCGCGCTCGTCCCCACCTGGACCGCGTTCGCGAAGCAACAGCTGCTCGAACGGTTCTTCGCGCACCTGATCGACTACGAGTTCACCGCCACGATGGAAGAGGCGCTCGACGCCATCGCGCGCGGCGAGGGCGAAGCCGAGAAGTGGCTCCACGCCTTCTGGTTCGGGAACGGCCAGACCGGCCTCAAAGACCTCGTCAACGAGGAACACCTCGCGACGATCGACCCCGCCGAGGTCAACGCGGTCCCGATCGGCACCGACGCCCAAGGCCGGGAGATCATCGTTCGCGTCTGGAACAACGGCGCCAGCGTTGTGCGCGGCGAGGAGCGAGCCCCGGTCCCCGTCGACCTCGCGCCCGACGAGCTGACCATCCCGAAAGCCGAGGAGCTGCTCGAGAAGGGCGCCGCCGGACCCCGGGTGCTCGGCACCGACCCCGACACCGCGTTGCCGGTCCTCGCGCTCACCGGCCGGTACGGGCCGTTCGTGCAGCTCGGCGAGATGGAGAACGGCTCGAAGGACAAACCCAAGCGGGCGTCGCTGTTCTCCGACATGGAGGTCGACACCATCACCCTCGACCAGGCGGTGCAGCTGCTCTCCCTGCCCCGCACCGTCGGCGAGACCGACGACGGCGTCGAGATCACGGCCTTGAACGGCCGCTACGGCCCGTACCTCAAGAAGGGGACGGACAGCCGCAGCCTCGAGACCGAAGCGCAGCTCTTCACCATCACCGTCCCCGAAGCCGAGGTCCTCTTCGCGCAACCCAAGCGGCGCGGCCGGCGCACCAAGCCGCCGATCGCCGAGCTCGGCGCGCACCCCGAGTCCGGCGCCGCGGTGCGGGTCCTCGACGGCCGGTACGGCCCCTACGTCACCGACGGCGAGCTCAACGCCACCGTGCCCCGAGGCGTCGACCCCGCCTCCATCGATCTCGAACAAGCCGTCGAGCTCCTCCGGGAGCGAGCGGCCCGAGCCCCGTCGGAACCCAAGGCCAAGAAGACGGCGAAGAAGGCCACGAAGAAGAAGAAGGCCGCGCCCCGCAAGAAGCCGCCCAGCACGACCCGGCGCACGATCCGGAAGGGCGCCACCCGGCCCTAGGCCCCTACGCTGGCGCCGCCGTGAGCGAGGGCCCCCGCGCCCCGTCGTCGCCAACGGGGTCCTGCACCACCACGTCGCTCACCTCGGCGGCGCCAGCTACGCCTTCCCCGGCGTGCGGATTGCCCTCTGGGGCGGCGGGCTGATCACCCTCGCCGCGGGTTGGTGGGCCCGGCACTCCATCGGGCACGCTCGCAGGATGCAACGAGCAGGAACGAACCCCGGACCCGCCGGTGCGGGAGCGACATGACCGCCCCCGGCCGCTTCATCGTCCTCGAAGGGGGCGACGCCACCGGCAAGACCACCCAAGCCGCGCTCCTCGCCACCCGCCTCCGCGACCAGGGGCGCGAGGTCGTCCAGACGTTCGAGCCCGGCGGCACCGCCCTCGGCGGGTCGCTCCGACGGCTGCTCCTCGACGGCGAGGGCACCGTCGAACCCGAAGCCGAAGCGCTGCTCATGGCCGCCGACCGGGCGCAACACGTCCTCGAGGTGGTCCGCCCCTCCCTCGGACGCGGCGACTGGGTGGTCAGCGACCGGTTCATGCCGTCCTCCCTCGCCTACCAGGGCGTCGGCCGGGGCCTTGGCGTGCCGACGATCGAGATCGTCAACGGCATCGCGACCGGCGGCCTCGAACCCGACCTCGTCGTCGTCCTCGATCTGCCCCCCGAGGTCGCCACCGAACGGTTCGGTGCCGCGCGTGACCGCCTCGAGGAAGAAGACGACGCGTTCCGACTCGCGGTGCACGAGGCGTACCGCGACCTGGCGGGATCGCGAGGCTGGGTGCTCCTCGACGCGTCCGGACCCGTCGACGACGTCGCCGCCCGGGTCTGGGCCGCGGTCACCGAGCACCTTGCCTGAGCCGCCCCCGACCCTGGTCGGCCAGGACGACGCCCTCGAGCTGCTGCGGCGCGCCGCCGCCCGTCCCGGTCACGCCTACCTGATCGCGGGGCCCCGCGGCGCCGGCGGCCCCGACGTCGCCCGCACCTTCGCCGCCGCGCTCGTCGCCCCCGACGGTGACGAACGGGCGGTGAACCTCGTGCACCGCCACCTCCACCCCGACGTCATCGAGTTCGAGCCCGAACGATCGGTGATCACCGTCGACCAGGCCCGGGACGACATCGTCCCCGAGGCGTGGAGCTCCCCGATCGAAGCCGACCGCAAGGTGCTCATCATCCTCGAAGCCGAACGACTCCAACCCGAAGCGGCCAACGCGTTGCTGAAGACATTCGAGGAGCCCCCGGAACGCACCGTCATCGTGCTCGTCAGCGACGCCGCCGACGAGCTGCTCGACACCGTCCGGTCCCGCTGCCAGCGCATCAACCTCGGCGCGGTCGACGAAGTCACCCTCGAGCGCGCCCTCTGCGACGCCGGCGTCGACGCCGACGACGCCCGCCTCGCGGCGCGTCTCTCCGGCGGTCAGCTCGGCCGCGCGCGGGAGCTCACGGGCGACACCCGGGCGCTGCGCGACACCTTCGTCGACGCCGCGACCGGTCTCGACGGGACCGGAGCCAGCGCCGGCCACGCCGCCGACGCGATGCTCACCGCGGTGCACGACTCGATCACGGCCGTCCGAGCCCGCCACACCGATGAGCTCGCGGCGTTCGACGAGGAAGCCGACCGGGCCGGCTACCAACCCCGCGACGTCCGTCGGCTCCGACGGCGAGTGGAGGAGCGTCAACCCGCCCGCGAACGGCTCGCTCGCCGGAAGGCGTTGAGCGAGGGGATCGCCGCGCTCGAGACCCTGTACCGCGACGCGCTCGCCGGCCCCGACGCGCCGCTCCGCAACCTCGACCGCCCCCCGATCGACGCCGACCCGCGAGCCTCCGTCCGCGCCCTCGACGCCTGCCGCGAGGCACGCGACGCGCTCGAGTTCAACCCCAACGAAGGGCTCCTCCTCGAATGGCTCGCATTGCATCTACCCGGGTCCGCCAGCACACCCCCTCGGTAGACTCCCGAACCCCGCCGGGATAGCTCAGTCGGTAGAGCAGCTCACTCGTAATGAGCAGG
>DAIMHT010000037.1:0-10959 GCA_036723155.1 Actinomycetota bacterium | reverse complement strand
GGGTCAATCGCGTGGGGACTCCGGGCGAGTGCCGGGGTGCTGCCGCACCGAGGGGAGCGGCGGAACGGCGCCAATATACCGGCCCGTTGTCGGCGCAGCAACCAGCCGTGTCCGGAATCGTTACCGCGTGAGGCGACGCATCAAGGTGTGTGCGGGAACCGGGTCTCGGTCGGCAACGGCCACCTCGGTGTAGGCGCGGCCGGCGGCGGACACGGCGTCGTCGAAGAGGAGGTAGGGAACGGGATCGGAGACGTGGGTGCGAAGGGCGCACGGGGTGGCGTGGTCGGGTAGGAGCAGGATCCGGTGCCGTTCGCCCTGCAGCGCATCGACGAGCGGCCCGATGATCTCACGGTCCCAACGTTCGAGCGCGGCGACCTTCGCGGTGATGTCGCCCTGGTGCCCGGCTTCGTCGGTCGCCTCGACATGCAACAAGAAGAAGGGATGGTCGGTCGTGAGGGACGCGAGACACGCATCGGCCTGGGCCCGGTAGTCGTTATCGAACCCGGCGGTCGCTCCCGGCACGTCGAGGACCTCGAGGCCGGTGAGCACACCAAGGCCGCGCACGAGATCCACGGCCGAGCTGAGCCGACCCTCGACGCCGAAGCGTTCGGCGAAACCGGGCAGCACCGGCACGACCCCCTGACCCCACAGCCAGATCTGGGTCGCCGGGCAACCGACCTGCGTGGCCACGTCGCGCACCACGGCACCGGAGGCCTCCATCAGGGCCCGCAGCTTCCCGGCCGCCGGCCCGGTCGGTGCGATGGTGGGCTTGCCGGTGAGGTCATGGGGAGGAGTACAGACGGCGTCGCCCCAATCACGGGGCGCGACACACAGGTGGCGGTACTCGACCCCGGGGTAGAACCGGATGCCGTCCCGCCCCCCGCCGAGCGCGGCGTCGAGGGCGGCCACGATCGGGTGACTCTGCTCGTCGGTCGGATGGCCCCCGGCGAAGTCGACCATCGTGTCGTCCTGGATGGTGACGAGATTGCAGCGAAACGCGACCTCGTCGGGCCCGAGCGGCACGCCCATCGCCGCGGCCTCGATCGGCGCCCGACCGGTGTGGAACTCGACGGGGTCGTAGCCGAGGATCGCCATGTTGCCGACGTCGCTGCCCGGTGGCAGCCCTTTGGGGATGACCGTCGCCCGGCCGACCTCGCTGCGACCGGCGAGACGGGCGAGGTTCGGCATCGCCGCGGCCTCGAGGGGCGTTCGGCCGCCGAGCTCGGGCAGCGGCTCGTCCGCACAGCCGTCGGGGACGAGCGCGATGCACTTCACCTGCTCATCGTACGTGGCCGCGCGCCGCGGCCCTCCGGTCACACCGGGGTGCGCGGTCCGCTTAGGGGTGATGGCGGCGGACCGTTCCGCCAGGGTCGTCGACCACGCCGGCCTCGCGGCCGAGCAGCATCGTCGCTCGGCGCGGCGGCTCATACCGCGGCCACGGTCCGAGGGCTTCGGTCTCCGGGACGCCGTTCCGCGCGAAGCCCGCCCACGCGGCCCGGAGGTTGACACCGAGGGTCTCCGCGTCGGGGTCGTAGCCAATGGCGTCACCCCAGCCGTCGCGGTCGAAGGTGCCGAACGTGAAGGGGAGGTCGACCGCGTGGGCCGCGCCGAGGCCGGGAGCGGTCCAGTCGAACCGGTACACGAACGCGGGCACGCCCCGCGCGGCACGAGACTCGGCGACGCGCAGGTTCGGGACGCGCATCATGGTGTCGGTCCGCACCGCGTCCCAGACCTCGCCGCTGGTCGCGTGGGCAGGGAGCGCGGTCCGATACGCGTCGATCGCGGCGATCGGGTCCGCGTCGGGCATCAGCCGGGTGACGCGCCGCTGCAGCCGCGCCTCGTCCATCGTGGCGGTCGCCGGGTCGGGGAACAACCGGAGCTCGTCCCGGGTCGTCCCGAGGAGAAGGTCGATCGATGCGCCGCGTCCCGCGTCCACGCCGGCTCGGACGTCTCGGTCGAGGAGCCCGCCGTCCACGGTCGGCGCGAACGGCATGACCCCGATCGTGGCGACGAGTTCGAACGCGACCCGGTCTTGGCCGTCGAGCAGCGCGTCGAGCGGCACGTCGCGGAGGTGAGCGGTGTCGGGCTGGTCGACGCCCACCGCGGTGGCGAACGCCGCCGCGACCGCCCGGGCCTCGTCGGGGTCGAGCGTTCGGGGCTCGCCGCTCTGGGCGATGGCCCGACGGAAGGGCGCGTCCCCGCGTGTTGCCGACACCAGGTGGAGGATCGAGCCCGCGCCCGCCGATTCGCCGAACACGGTGATGGCGGCCGGGTTCCCACCGAGCGCGGCCGCGTGCTCTCGAACCCATCGGAGGGCGGCGAGCTGGTCGTGCAAGCCAGCGTTGGCGACGATGTCACCGTCGGGGGTGGCGTCGTCCAGGTTCAGGAACCCGAGCGCGCCGAGCCGATAGTTGACCGTGACCACGACGAGGTCGTGCTCGGCGGCGAGGCGCGCGCCGTCGTACACCGGTTGGCTCGAGCCGCCGGTCGTGAAGGCACCGCCGTGGATCCACACCATCACGGGCCGCTTCCCGGTGAGCGCGGGCGTCCAGGCGTTGACGGTCAGGCAGTCCTCGGCGGTGCCCGGAGGGCGAAACGCGGGGAGGGCGGCGGCGAGGGACGGGCGCTGCGGTGCGGCGGGGCCAAACGTGTGGGCGGCTCGGACGTCGGCCCACGGGGCCGGCGGGACGGGGCGAGCCCAGCGGCGGTGCCCGACGGGCGGCGCCGCGTACGGGACGCCGAGGAACCGGTGCAGCGGCACGCCGGTCGGCGCCTCGACGGTGGCTCCCTCGACGATGCCGCTGACCGTCTCGAGTCGCGGGCGGGTCATGATGCGAGGCCGCCGGGACCCACCCGGCGTCGCACGTCCTCGCGGAGCGCGCCTTTGGCGACCTTGCCGCCCGAGGAGCGCGGCAACGCGTCGAGGACCACGAGGTGCTCGGGCCAGAGCTCCTTGCCGACCCCTCGGGCCGCGAGGTGCGCGCGCACTCCGTCGAGATCGAGGTCCGATCCGGGTTGGAGCTCCACGTAGAGGCACACCCGCTCCCCGAAGACCGGATCGGGCATCGCCACCGCCGCGGCGAGGATCACCTCGGGGTGGGTGGCGACCTCGTCCTCGACCTGGGCCGCGCTGATGTTCTTGCCCCCGCGGATGATGAAGTCCGACGCGCGCCCTCGGACGGTGAGATAGCCCTCGGTGTCCACGGTGCAGAGGTCGCCGGTCAGCATCCAGCCGTCCACGGTGTAGAGGGCGGCGTCGGCGTCGGGGTCGTTGTAGTAGCCGAGGCAGGTGAGGGCGCCGCGGCACGCGGCGATACCGGGACCTCCGGTGGCGGTGATGTCGGCTCCGTCGTCGGCGAGCAGCCGGACGTGCATCTCCGGGATCACCCGGCCCGCGGTTCGCAGCCGGCGGGCCCGGGTATCGGACAGGGTGGTTCGGCTCAACGCGCCGGTCTCGTTCGAACCGTAGAACTGGAGGACCCGGCAGCCGGTGCGGTCCTCGAACTCCGCGGCGCGGCGTTCCGGGACCATCTCCCCGCCCGTGAAGAGGACCCGCAGGCTCGACAAGTCGTGGCGGTCGAGCTGGGGCGCGTTCAGCAACATGATGAACTGCGTCGACACGGCCGCGAGGACCGTGACTCGTTCGCGCGCGATGAGAGCGAGGCACGCTTCCGCATCGAAGCGGGACGGCACGACGCACGGCACTCCCAACAAGGTCGGCGTGACGTGGGCGGTCCACACCCCGAACCCGAACGGGGCCGGGAGCGCGCTGAGGAAGACGTCGTCCGACGACAAGGCCGCGGCGGCGACCGCGTGCTCGTGGAAGGCGAACCAGCGTCGCTGGTCGTGCATCACACACTTGGGGAGCCCGGTCGTCCCCGACGTGGAGTTCAAGAGCCAGAGGTCGTCGACCGCGATCGCGCGCCCGTCGGCTGCGGCGGGCGCCTCCGCCTGCTCTGCCGGCCCGGTGTCGGTGCCGGGGAGTCGGTGCACGCCCGCCGGGATGGCATCGATCGCCAGCTCGGGCGGAGCGAGCAGCACCGAGGCGCCGGTGACGGTGAGGAGATGTTCGACTTCGCTCCGGCCGGCTCGGGGCCCGATGCCGACGATGACGGCCCCCGCCCGCTCGACACCGAGGTAACACGCGTGCACGACCGGACCGTCGGGCATCAACACTGCGACCCGGTCCCCGGGCTGCGTCCCCGCCTCGATGAGCCGCGCCGCGATCCGGTTGGCGCGATGGTCGTGCTCGCGCCAGGTGACGCGCTCCTCGTCGCCGAGGTACGCCAGGCGATCCGGCGTCTGGGCGGCGCGCGCCGCGACGACCGTACCCAGTGTTGGCACGGGAGCGGACGGTAGCCGCCCCGGCGCGCGGCCCTCCGAGGGGACCGCTAGTGGGTGCGGCGGGTGACGACCCCGGCCGCCCGGCGCGTGATCGCCGCCGGCAGCGTGGCGGAGAACGCGGCCGCGACGGTGTTGAGCGGCCCCGGTGTGCACACGACCCGTCCCCGGTCGTACGCCCGCAACGCCGCTTCGACGACGGTCTCCGGGGACTGCCAGAGCAGCTCGGGTGACTGGTCGACCGGCATGGCCGCCTGCTCGTGAAACTCGGTGTGGGTGTAGCCGGGGGCGAGGACCATCACCCGAACGCCCGTACCCCGAAGCTCCTCGTGCACCGCATGGGTGAAGCTCGACACGAACGCCTTCGTCGCCCCGTAGGTGGCGCCCCAGGGGGTCGGCTGATATCCCGCGACCGACGACACGTTGATCACGCCACCGCGCCCGCGTCCGACCATCGTCGCCAGCGCGGCCTGCGTCAGTCGGACGACGGCCACGACGTTCACGCGGATCTCGCGTTCCTCGCGGTCGGGGTCGAGCTCCCAGAGCGCTCCCGCGGTGCCGAACCCGGCGTTGTTGACCAGCAGATCGACGGGTCGAGACGCGTCACCGAGGCGGGCTGCGACCCGGTCGACACCGCCTTCGGTGGCGAGGTCCGCGACGAGCACCTCCATCGACCGACCGTGCTCACGTTCGAGCTCGGCGGCGATCCCGCGGAGCCGCTCCTCGCGTCGGGCGCTGAGGGTCACGTCATACCCGCGTGCCGCGAGGGCGCGGGCGAACGCTAAGCCGATGCCGGACGACGAGCCGGTGACGAGAGCGACGGGCGTGTCCACGCGCCGAAGCCTACGAAGCCCGGGACGTGAAGGGACGCCGCAGGCTCAGAGACCGACGGCGTCGGCAACGGGCCCGGCGGCGGCGGCGACGGGTTCGCCCACCTGGACCTCGGCAATCGCCCGCTGCGGGTCCTTCAGCCCGTGCCCCGTGAGCGTGCACACGACGACATCCGACGCCGTCACCGTGCCCTCCGCGGCGGCCTGCAAGAGACCGGCAACGGAGGCGGCGGACGCCGGCTCCACGAACACGCCCACGGTGGCGGCGAGCAGCCGGTACGCGTCCAGGATCGCCTGGTCGGTGACCGCGCCGATGGCGCCACCCGATTCGTCCCGGGCCGTCAGGGCCCCCGTCCAGGAGGCCGGGTTCCCGATCTGGATCGCGGTCGCGAGCGTCTCGGGATGCAAGACCGGTTCACCGCGCACGATCGGCGCCGCTCCGACGGCCTGCCAGCCGAGCATGCGAGGCCGCCGAGTCGCCCGGCCGGCGTCGGCGTCCTCGCAGTATCCCCGCCAGTACGCCGTGATGTTCCCGGCGTTGCCGACCGGGATGGAGTGGACGGTGGGCGCATCGCCGAGCGCGTCGACGATCTCGAACGCCGCGGTCTTCTGACCCTCGATGCGGACCGGGTTGATCGAGTTCACGACCTCGATGCCCGGCCGCTCCCCCAGCTCCCGGACGACCGTGAGCGCCTCGTCGAAGGTGCCCCGGACGGGCACCACGCGAGCACCGTGGATCAGCGCCTGCGCCAGCTTGCCGAGTGCGACCTGCCCGGCCGGGAGGACGACCGCGCACAAGAGCCCGGCCCGGGCTGCGTACGCCGCCGCCGACGCCGACGTGTTGCCCGTCGACGCGCAGATGACGGCCTTCGCACCCCGCTCGGCGGCCTTGGAGACCGCCAGCGTCATCCCGCGATCCTTGAACGATCCGGTCGGGTTGGCGCCCTCGATCTTGAGGAAGACCCGTGCCACCCCGGTGCGCGACGCGAGCCGGGGTGCTTCGAGCAGCGGCGTGTTGCCCTCCAGGAGGGTGATCACGGGCGTCGCCGCCGTGACCGGGAGCCGGTCGCGGAACGCCTCGATGACGCCGGGCCACGGGCCGGTCATCGGAGCCTCATCCAACGTCGCCGGTGACGCGAATCACCGATCCGACCCGGTGCACCGGCTCGACCTCGCGGAGCGCGTCGAGCGTGGCGCGCAGATCCTCCTCGCGGGCCCGGTGGGTGATGAACACCAGCCGGGCATCGTCGCCGAGGCCCCGCTGCTCCATGGACTGGATCGACACGCCGTGCCGCCCGAATTCGCCCGCGATCGCGGCGAGGACTCCGGGCCGGTCGGCGACCTCCATGAACAGGTAGAACTGCGACTCGAGGTCGCCGATGGGCCGGACGGGCCGGTCGACGAGGCCGCTGACCGTGGCGACCGTTCCACCCGCCACGAGGTTGCGGACGGCATCGATGAGGTCGCCGAGCACCGCCGACGCGCTCGGCCCACCGCCGGCGCCGCGGCCGTAGAGCATGAGCTCGCCGACGGCCTCGCCTTCGATGAGGACGGCGTTGAACGAGTCGCGCACCGAGGCGAGCGGATGGTGGACGGGGACCATCGCCGGATGCACCCGCACGGCGACGTCCCCGTCGATGGCCTCGGCGATGGCGAGCAGCTTGACGACGTAGCCGAGCAGTCGGGCCGAGGCGATGTCGTCGTCGGTGATCCCGGTGATCCCCTCGGTGTGCACGTCGTCGAGGTGGACTCGGGCACCGAACGCGACCGTGGCGATGATCGCCGCCTTCGCGGCCGCGTCGTAGCCTTCGACGTCGGCGGTCGGGTCGGCTTCGGCATACCCGAGCTCCTGGGCGTCGGCAAGCGCGGCCGCGAAGGTGCTGCCCTCCTCGGTCATGCGGGTGAGGATGTAGTTCGTCGTCCCGTTCACGATCCCCGTGACCCGTCGGATCCGGTCGCCGGCGAGCGACTCCCGCAACGGCCGCATCAAGGGAATGCCCCCGGCGACGGACGCCTCGAAGAGCAGGTCCACGCCCGCCGCGGCCGCGACCTCGAACAGCTCGGGGCCGTGCCTCGCGATGAGCTCCTTGTTGCCGGTGACAACCGGCTTGCCGGCCTGCAGCGCGGCCATGATCAGCGAGCGGGCGGGCTCGACCCCGCCGATCACCTCGACGACGACATCGATCGCCGGATCGTCGACAATCGCCGCGACGTCGGTCGTGAACCGCTCGGGCGGGAGTTTGACGTCTCGGCGCCGGGACAGGTCGCGGACCCCGACCCGCGCGATCTCGATCGTGACGCCGGCCCGGCCCGCGATGAGGTCGGCATGCTCGTCGACGAGGCGCACCAACGCCGCGCCCACGGTGCCGCATCCGAGCAGCCCCACCTGGATGGAGTCACGCATCGCGCTCAGTCTCCCACCGTGTCGAGGCGGACGAGATCGTCCTCGGTTTCGCGTCGCACGACGAGGCGGGGCGTCCCACCCCGAAGGAAGACGACCGCCGGCCGCGGCACCTTGTTGTAGTTGGAGGCCATCGAGTAGCCGTACGCGCCGGTGGTCGGCGTGGCGAGCAGGTCACCCCGAGCCACGCCAGCCGGCAGGCGGGCGTCGGCGACGAGCACGTCGCCCTGCTCACAGTGCTTGCCGACGATTCGGCAGCGCAGCGGTCGGGCGTCGTCGATCCGGGCGGGAAGGTAGGCCTCGTACCCGGCCCCGTAGAGCACCGGGCGGGGGTTGTCACTCATCCCCCCGTCGACCGCGACGTAGGTCCCCACGCCGGGGATCTCTTTGATGACGCCGACGCGGTAGAGGGTGATCGCGCACGGGGCGGCGATCGACCGTCCCGGCTCGACCCGCAGCGCCGGGAGCTCTCCCCCGCCGGTGGGCGTCCACCACCGCCTGAGGGCGTCTCGCAGGGCAGCGAGGTAGGTGGCGATGTCCAGCACCGGATCGTCCGCCAGGTACCGGGCCCCGAGACCACCCCCGAGATTCAGCTCGCGGACCGGCGCGTCGTCGCCGAGCTGCTCGGCGAGGCCGGCGAGGACCTCGACGGCACGGCCCCAGGGGTCGAGGCGCTGGATCTGCGACCCGATGTGACAGTGCAGCCCCGCGAAGCGCAGCGTCGCACTGTCCGCGACCCGGCGGGCCGCGGTGAGGGCGACCCCGTCGCTCAGGGTGAAGCCGAACTTCGAGTCCTCGGTCCCCGTCTCGATGTACTCGTGGGTGTGAGCCTCCACACCGGGGGTGACCCGCACCAAGACGCTGGGTTGGGCGTCGAGCGTGGCTCCGAACTCCTCGAGCCGGTCGAGCTCGTCGAACGAATCCGCCACGACGCGTCCGACCCCGACATCGAGCGCGGCCCGCAGCTCAGTGTCGGATTTGTTGTTGCCGTGGAAGACGATGCGCTCCGGCGGGAAGCCCGCGACGCTCGCGACGTGCAGCTCGCCGCCCGTCGCGACGTCCAGGTGCAGGCCTTCGTCGGCGACGAGGCGCGCCATGGCCGTGCAGAGGAAGGCCTTCGCGGCGTAGACGACGGCGCCGGCACCCAGCTGGCCGACGTAGTCGCGGCAGCGGCGTCGGAGCTCGTCTTCGTCGTAGACGAACAGCGGCGTGCCGAACTCGTCGGCGAGCGCCTCGTGGTCGACCGCTTGGAGCGCCGGTGGTACCAGCGTTCGGTCCAGCGGCGCCGACGTGATCACGGCTCCTCGTCGTCGCCGTCGGCGCGTCGCATCTCGTCGGGCGCGCCAACACCGAGGAGCCCGAGGGCGTTCACCAGCCCGACGCGGCACGCCTCCACCAGCCACAAGCGGGACTGGGCCAGCGCGGCATCATCGGTCAGGACCCGGCAGTCTCGGTAGAAGCCGTGAAATCGAGCCGCGAAGTCTCGAACCCAGGTCGTGACCCGATGGGGAGCCCGCAACATCGCGGCCTCGGCGACGACGTCCGGGTAGAGGACGAGGGACCGGAGCAAATCGAGCTCGCGATCGTGGCGGAGCGGCGCCAGGTCCGTGTCGAGGATCGGATGGCGTGTCACACCGGCGAGGGCGGCGCGTCGGCCGATCGATGCGATGCGGGCGTGCGCGTACTGCACGTAGTAGACGGGGTTGTCCATCGACTGTGCGGTCACAACATCGAGGTCGAAGGTCTGGGGCGTGTCGATGCTCTGGAGCAGGAACGTCAGGCGACAGACGTCGGGGTCGACCTCGTCGAGGATGTCCGCGAGGGTCACGATGTCACCGGCGCGCCTCGACATCCGGACCAGCTGTCCACCCTTCACCAGCTTGACCAGCTGACCGAGCAGCACCTCGGGCTCGTCGGGATGGCCGAGCGCCGCGAGGCCGGCCTGGAGCGACTTGACCTGCCCGTGGTGGTCGGCGCCCCAGATGTCGATGAGGTGCGACCAGCCTCGGGAGAACTTGTCGCGGTGGTACGCGAGATCGTTGCACAGGTAGGTCGTCGACCCGTCCGACTTCACCAGGACACGGTCTCGGCTGTCCCCGTCGCCGCTCGTCCGCAGCCACGTCGCGCCGTCCCGCTCGAAGGTCGCGCCGAGTGCGCCGAGGTCGTCGAGCACCGCCGCCACCTCGCCGCGCTCGTGGAGCGTCCGCTCGGAGAACCAGGTGTCGAAGTGCACGCCGATGCGCGCCAGGTCGTCACGGAGCTGGCGGACGACGTCGCCGTAGCCCCACTCGCGTGCCTGGTCGAGGGTGACGTCGTCACCGAGATCGGCGCGCATCCGGATCGCCATGTCCGCGAGGTACTCGCCCCGGTAGCCGTCGTCCGGCGGCTCCCGACCCTCGTATCGGGCGAACAGCGACGCGCCGAACGCTTCGAGCTGACTGCCGGCGTCGTTCAGGTAGTACTCGCGATGTACCTCTGCCCCTTGCGCGGCGAGGATGTTGGCGACCGCGTCACCGACCGCGACCCAACGGCCGCCCCCCGCGTGCAACGGACCGGTCGGGTTCGCCGACACGAACTCGAGGTTGATCCGCTGACCGGCGGCGGCTTCGCTGCGACCCCAGTGCTCACCCGCCTCCACCACCGCCCGAAGGACGTCATGCAGCCAGGTCGGGGCGAGGAAGAAGTTGATGAACCCGGGCCCGGCGATCTCGATTCGTTCGACGTGGGGGGGTGGCGCCGCCTCGAGGGCGGTGACGAGCTTCGCGGCGGCGTCTCGCGGCGCGAGCCCGGCGGCTTTCGCGACCTGCAACGCCACGCTGGTGGACCAGTCGCCGCGCTCGCGCTGCTTTCCCAGCTCGAGCGCGACTCCCCCAACCGGCTCGGGGAAGCCGGCGGCGTCGAGCGCGGTGCGCACGGAGTGCAGAAGCTGGTCGCGAATCACGGGCGGAAGCCCGGCGCGGAGCACCGGGTACTGCATCGTACTGCCCACCCCGGTGGGCACTCTGAGAACATTCGCCTACTGTCGTTGCCGTGACGGCGCGGCCCGAGTCCTCGCCCGTCCGCGCCGTCGCCGGGCCGGCCCGTGAATCGCTCGACGGCGATGGGCTCTCGCTCGCCTATGCCGCACTCGAGCGGGTGCGCGCCGAGCATCGCCTCCTTCGGCTCAGCGTCCGCGTCGACGACCCGAGGCTGGGACCGCAGGTCCTCGTCGTGCCGCGGGGCGAGCTTCCCTGCACGGTCGATGAGCACGAAGGATGGTCAGCCGAGCCGCCGCTCGAGGAGCCGACGACCGACATCGAGCTGGCCGCCGCGCTGTGCCGCATCGTGTTGCAGGTCGCGGTGCCGACCAGTCCGGTGGACGTCGTTGAGCTCGCCCTCCGCCGCCTC
>DAIMHT010000036.1:0-11327 GCA_036723155.1 Actinomycetota bacterium | reverse complement strand
GCCGCGGCGCTCCTCCACGACATCGGGAAGCTCGACGCCGGACTGGGGGTGTTCGGCCGGGTCGGGGCCACGCTCGCCGGTGCCGCCGCGGGTCACGAGTGGGCCGACGTGTGGTCGACGAAGCGGGGCCTCACCCGCCGGGTCGGGCTCTACCTGCGGCATCCCGAGCTCGGCGCGAGCCGGATCCGGGTGGTCGGGGGTCACGAGGAAGCCGCGGTGTGGGCCGGCGCGCACCACACCTCGGCCGCGTGGGCCGAGACCGGGTTCCCGCCGGTGGTGGTCGACGCGCTGGTCGCCGCCGACGACGACTGACCGCGTTCAGGGGCGCGGCAGCAGCCCGACGGCGTCGCGGACCCGGCGCAGCACCTTCGTCGAGACGGCCTCGGCCTTCGCGGCGCCGGTCGCCAACGCCGCGTCGACCTGGCTCGGGTCGGCGGCGAGGGCCCGGTACCGCTCCTGGAGCGGGGTGAGGAACTCGATGACGGCGTCGGCGACGGTCTGCTTCAACGTCCCGTAGCCGCCGCCGGCGACGTCGGCCTCGACGTCGGGAATCGTCCGGTCGGTCGCCGCGGCGAGGATCTGGAGCAGGTTGGACACGCCGGGCTTGGTGTCGGGGTCGAAGCGGACGTCGGTGCCGGAGTCGGTCACCGCGGCGCGGATCCGCTTGCTGAGGACCTCGGGCGGGTCGAGGAGGCCGATGGTGCCCAGGGGCGATTCGGCGGTCGTGGACATCTTCGCGGTCGGGTTCTGGAGGTCCATGATCCGTGCCGCGACGGGCGGGATGGCGGGCTCGGGGACCACGAGGGTGGGGCCGAAGCGATGGTTGAACCGCACCGCGAGGTCGCGCGACAGCTCGAGGTGCTGGCGTTGGTCGTCGCCGACGGGGACCCGTTCGGTGTCGTAGGCGAGGATGTCGGCGGCCATGAGCACCGGGTAGTCGAGGAGGCCGACGCTCACCGATTCTTGGCCGGCGGACTTGTCCTTGAACTGGGTCATGCGGCGCAGCTCCCCGAAGGTGGCGACGCAGTTCAGGATCCAGGTGAGCTCGGTGTGGGCCGACACGTGGCTCTGCACGAACAGGGTGCAGCGCTGGGGGTCGAGGCCGGCGGCGAGGAGCAGCGCCGCGGTGCTGCGGGTGCGGGCGGCGAGGTCCTTCGGGTCATAGGGGACGGTCATGGCGTGGAGATCGACGACGCAGTACAGGGCGTCGTCGTGGTCCTGGGCCGCGACCCAGTGGCGAATCGCGCCCAGCAGGTTGCCGAGATGCTTGTCTCCGGTGGGCTGAATGCCCGAGAAGACCCGTGCCATGCCGGGAAACCTAGTGGCGAGGTGCTCGGGAACGGTGGGGGTATCTTCTGCTCTGAGATGGGCTACGAGGTGCGCACCACCGTCTACGAGGGTCCGTTCGACCTCCTCTTGCATCTCATCCTCCGCCAGGAGGTCGACCTGTGGGAGGTGTCGCTCGCCGCGATCGTCGACCAGTACCTCGCCGAGCTCGACCGGCTGGAGACCGTCGACCTCGAGATCGCGACCGAGTTCCTGCTCATCGCGGCGACGCTGATCGAGCTGAAGACCCGGCGGCTGCTCCCGACCCCCGAGGACCTGGAGCTCGACGAGGAGCTGCTGCGGTTCGAGGAACGCGACCTGCTCCTCGCCCGGCTCCTCGAGTGCAAGACGTTCAAGGACGCGGCCGCGGCGATCACCGCGCTGATGCGCGCCGAGGACCGCAGCGTGGCCCGCCGGGCCGGGCCCGAGGAGCCGTTCCGGTCGATGGTCCCCGACCCCCTCGAGCGGGTCCGGCTGGTCTCGCTGCGAGACGCGGCCCGACGTGCGTTGGAGGCGCCGCCGGAGCCGCGCGTCGAGGCCGACCACATCGCGCCGATCCGGGCCAGCGTCGCCGAGGCCATCGCGACGGTCCTCGACCGGCTCCCCGAGGACCGACTGGTGTCGTTCCGGGACCTCACCCGCGACGCTTCCGATCGGCTCGAGGTGATCGTGCGATTCCTCGCGGTCCTCGAGCTGTACAAGCAGGGCGTCATCGACCTCGAGCAGGTCGCGACCTTCGCGGACCTGTCGGTGCGGCGTCTCACGACCGGCGAGGCGCTCGACGCGTTGAGCATCGCCGACTGGGACAATCCGGCGGCCACCCCCGCTCCCGGCTCCGACGAGGGGGCCGAGCGCGCCGCGGGGCGCGGCGGCGCGCGGGGGGTCTCGTGAGCGAGCCGTTCCGGGGCCCCGACGACGAGTGGCGGGTGCACGAGGCGCGCCGGGCGATCGAGGCCGTCGTCACCGCGGCGACCGAGCCCGTCGAGCCCCGGTTCCTCGCCGAGCTGGTCGAGCTGCCGGTTGAGCAGGTGGTGGCGCTCTGCGCCGAGCTCGGCGACGAGTACGAGCGCGACGGGCGGGGGTTCGTGCTGCGCCGCGTCGCGGGCGGCTACCGGTTCCAGACCCACCCCGACCTGGCCGCGTACGTCGAGCACTTCGTGCTGGAGGGCCAGCACGTGCGCCTGTCGGGGCCGGCGCTGGAGACGTTGGCGATCGTCGCGTACAAGCAGCCGATCTCGCGGGCGCAGGTGTCCGCGATCCGGGGCGTCGACGTCGAGACGACGTTGCAGACGTTGATGCAACGCGGCTACCTCGAAGAGGTGGCGCGTGACCCGGGCCCGGGGCTGGCGGTGCTGTACGGGACGACGTCGTTGTTCCTCGAGCGGCTGGGGATCGACTCGGCCGACGAGCTGCCGCCCCTCGGCGACTTCGTGCCCGACGCCGGCATCGTCGAGGCGTTGGAGCGGGGCTTGCGAGTCTCGGATGACCCGACGAGTGTCGAGGAGTCGACCGACCCGGTCGACGGCTGAGCGTGGCGGACGCCGAGCGCGTCCAGAAGGTCTTGGCGCGCGCGGGCTACGGGTCGCGCCGCGCCGCCGAGGACCTGATCCGGGCGGGACGGGTCGCGGTCGACGGCCGGGTGGCGACGCTCGGCGACCGCGTCGACCCCGAGGTCGGGCAGCTGACCGTCGACGGGGTGCCGGTGTCGACCGCGGCCGACCTCGTCTACTACGTGTTGCACAAGCCCACCGGGGTCGTCACCACGGCCCAGGACCCCCAGGGCCGCCCGACGGTGGTCGAGCTCGTGCCCACCGACCCGCGGGTGTTCCCCGTCGGGCGGCTCGACTACGACACGTCGGGCCTCCTGATCCTGACCAACGACGGGACGTTGGCGCAGCTGCTCACCCATCCCAGTCACGGGGTCGACAAGACGTACCTCGCCGAGGTGGTGGGGAGCCCGACGCGCGCCGCGATCCGTCGCCTGCGCGACGGGTTGCCGCTCGACGACGGGCTCACCGCGCCGGCCCGGGTGCGCGTCGTCGGGACCCACGGTGACGCCACCGCGCTCGAGCTGACCATCCACGAGGGACGCAACCGCCAAGTCCGTCGGATGTGCGACGAGATCGGCCATCCGGTACGGCGCCTCATCCGCACGCGAGTCGGTCCGGTACGTGACGACCGGCTCCAGTCGGGTGCATGGCGGACGTTGACGGTCGAGGAGGTACGCGCGTTGTACGAGTCCGCGAGCGTGGTCGACGGGCAGCAATGAGCAGGCTGACGGAACGGCGGGGCCGGTAACCTGCCCGCGTGCGACTGCAGGCGCTCCGAGGCGCGACCACCTGCGAAACGAACACCAAACCCGAGATCGCCAAGCAGACCCAGGAGCTGGTGCGTGAGCTGCTGGCGCGCAACGGCGTCGAGCACGACGACCTGGTGAGCATCATCTTCACCGCCACCGACGACCTCACCGCGGCGTTCCCGGCGACGGTGGCCCGCGAGGTCGGCCTCGGGGACATCCCGCTGCTCTGCGCCCGGGAGCTCTCGATCGACGGGGCGCTCCCGATGGTGGTCCGGGTGCTCGTCCACTGCTACTCCGAACGGGACCGAGGCGACCTGCATCACGTCTATCTCGGCGCGGCCCGGGCGCTGCGCGACGACCTGCCCGAGTGAAGCGCGTCGGGATCGTCGGCACCGGGCTGGTCGGCGCATCGATCGGGCTCGCCCTCACCCGGGACGGGATAACCGTCCTCGGGTTCGACGCCGCGCCGGGACGGGCCGATGACGCGGTCAGGCGGGGCGCGGTGACCGAGGCCGTCCCGACGCTCACCGCCGCCGCGACCGATGTCGACGTCGTGATGGTCGCGGTGCCGGTCGGAGACGTCGCCGGGCTCGTCGTCGCCGCCCTCGACGCGGGGGCGCCCGCGGTCACCGACGTCGGGTCGGTCAAGGCGCCGATCGTCGCCGCGGTGGAGACCGCCCGGCCGGACCTCGCGGGCCGGTTCGTGGGCGGGCACCCGATGGCCGGATCCGAGCAGGGCGGCCTCGACGGTGCCGACGCCGACCTGTTCGTCGGAGCCACCTGGGTGCTCACCCCGACCGACCGGACCGACGCGTCGGTGTTCAGCACCGTGCGCCGACTCGTCGCGGGGCTCGGCGCCGAAGTCATCGCGGTCACGCCCGCCCACCACGACGAGCTGGTCGCGGTGGTCAGCCACGTCCCGCAGCTGGCGGCGACGACGTTGATGGATGTCGCCGCCGGTGGGGGAGAGGAGCACGCCACGCTGCTGCGCCTCGCCGCGGGCGGGTTCCGCGACATGACGCGCATCGCCGCCGGCGACCCCGGCATCTGGCCCGACATCTGCGTGGCGAACCGGGACGCGATCGTCGACGCGCTCGACGGGTACCTCGAGGCGTTGGGCGGCGTGCGGGCGCTCGTCGCGGGCCGCGACCGGGACGGTCTCCTCGAGTTGCTCGAGCGAGCGCGCGCCGCCCGGCGACGCCTGCCCGTCGGTGGGGCCGGCACCGAGCCCCTGGTCGAGCTGCGGGTCCCGGTCCCGGACCGGCCCGCAGTGCTCGCCGAGGTCACGACGCTCGCCGGGAGCATGGGCATCAACATCTCCGACATCGACATCGCCCACTCCGTCGAGGGGGGTGGCGGCGTCCTCGTCCTGCTGCTCCCGGTGAAGGACCTCGAGGCGTTCGAGGCCGCGCTCACCGACCGCGGCTACCACCACTCCCGACGGGTGCTGCCGTGACGGTCCCCGCGGAGCTGACGCTCGAGGGACCGCGGCCGCTGCGGGGACGGATCCGGGTCCCTGGCGACAAGGGGATCTCGCACCGGGCGCTGCTGTTCGCGTCGCTCGCCACCGGCGTCAGCACCCTGCGTCACCTCGCCGACGGTGACGACGTGGCGCGCACCACGGCCGCGCTCCGCGCCCTCGGCGTCCCCATCCTCGTGGGCGACATCGACGGGACCGTCATCGTCACCGCCGCGGGTGTCGACGCCCTCCGCGAAGCCGACGACGTCCTGGACTGCGCCAACTCCGGGACGACGATCCGGATGCTGTGCGGCCTGCTCGCGGGGCGGCCGTTCCACAGCGTCCTGAACGGGGACGCGTCGCTCCGCCGGCGACCGATGCGGCGCGTGGTCGAGCCGCTGCGGGCGATGGGCGCCCACGTCGACGGGCGCGACGACGCCCGGTTCCCGCCCCTGTCGGTGCGGGGCGGCGCCCTCGTCGGCACCCGGGCCGAGCTCGCGGTGGCGAGCGCCCAGGTGAAGACGGCCCTCGTGCTCGCCGGGTTGCAGGCCGCGGGGTCGACCGAGATCATCGAGCCGACCCCCAGCCGCGACCACACCGAGCGCATGCTCGCCGCGCTCGACGCGCCGGTCGAGCTGACCGGGCCGACCCGCGTTCGCGTCGAGGCGGGCGCGCCGGGCCCGTTCGAGCTCGACGTGCCCGGTGACCCGTCGTCGGCGGCGTTCTTCGTCGTCGCCGCGGTCGTGACCCCGGGGTCGGAGGTCACGGTGGAAGGCGTCGACCTGAACCCGACCCGCCTCGGGTTCGTGGACGTCCTGCGCCGGATGGGCGCCGACGTGCAGGTGGAGGTGCGCGAGGAGCGCCTCGGCGAACCCGTCGGTGACCTGGTGGCCCGCGCCGGGCCGCTCCGAGGGACTGTCGTGGAGGGCGACGAGATCCCCAACGTGCAGGACGAGGTCCCGGTGCTCGCGGTCGCGGCGGCGTTCGCCGACGGGATCACCGAGTTCCGCGACGTCGCCGAGCTGCGGGTCAAGGAGAGCGACCGGGTCGCCACCGTGGCCGCGGCGCTGACCGGGCTCTCGGTCGGGGTCGAGTCCGGTCCCGACCGGCTCGTGGTGCGGGGCGGTCACCCCCGGGCGGCGGTGTGGGACAGCCACGGCGACCATCGGCTGGCCATGGCCGGCGCCGTCGCCGCCAACGCGGTGGAGGGGGCGTCGACCGTGCGAGGCTGGGCCGCGGTGACCAGCTCCTACCCGCGCTTCGCCGACGACCTCGCCGCGTGCACCGGCGCCGGCCGGTGAGCACCGTCGTCGCCATCGACGGCCCGTCGGGGGCGGGGAAGTCGACGGTGGCGCGCCAGGTCGCGGCCGAGCTCGGTCTCGAGGTGCTCGACACCGGCGCCATGTACCGGGCGGTGACGCTCGCGGTGCTCGAAGCCGGTGTCGACCCGACCGACGGTGACGGGTGCGCGGCGGTCGCGGGGCGCGTCCGGATCGACCAGCGGGGCCCCCAGACCCTCCTCGACGGCCGGGACGTCAGCGGCGAGATCCGCTCCCCGCAGGTCGACGCCACGGTGTCCACGGTGTCGGCGCACCCGGGGGTGCGGCGCGTCCTCGTCGACCATCAGCGGTCGTGGGTCGACGGCCACGGCGGCGGTGTCGTCGAAGGCCGCGACATCGGCACCGTGGTGTTCCCCGACGCGGTGGTGAAGGTGTTCCTCACCGCGTCGGAGGTCGAGCGGGCCCGCCGCCGCCGCGACGAGGCTGACAGCGGCGCCGCGGTGAGCGTGGAGACGGTCCGCGAGGACCTGGAGCGGCGCGACCACCTCGACTCGACCCGCGCCGCGTCGCCGCTCGTCGCGGCGGACGACGCGCTGCGGATCGACACCACGGGCCGGCCCGTCGACGACGTGGTCCGCGAGATCGTCGAGCAGGTCCGGGCCCGGACCGGGGCCGCGCGGTGATCTTCTGGCGGGTGGTCCGCACCATCGTCGTGGGGGTCTGCACGGGGATCTTCCGGGTGCGGGTCATCGGGCGCGACCGCGTCCCGACCTCGGGCGCGTACGTGATCGCGCCGTCGCACCGGTCGATCCTCGACGTGCCGTTCGCCGCCGGCATCACCCGGCGCCGGATCCGGTTCCTCGCCAAGCAGGAGCTGTTCTCGGGCCGGGTCGGGGGCGCGCTGTTCCCGCGGCTCGGTGGCATCCCGGTCGAGCGCGGCACCACCGACCGGGCCGCGCTGCGCGCGTGTGACGCGGTGCTGGCCGAAGGGGACCCGCTGGCGATCTTCCCCGAAGGGACCCGGCGCCGCGGTCCGGTGCTCGGAGACCTGTTCCACGGGGTCGCGTACCTGGCGTTGAAGCGGGGGGTGCCGATCGTGCCCGTCGGGGTCGGGGGCAGCGAGGAGATCCTCCCCAGCGGCCGGACGCTGCCGCGACCGCACCGGGTCGTGGTCGTGGTGGGGGAGCCGATCGTGCCTGACGCGTCGATGTCGGCGCGTCGACGATCCGATGTCGCCGCGCTCACCGCGACGCTGACAGCGCGACTGCAGTCGTGCTTCGACGAGGCCCGTCAGCGGGCGGGGACCGCGGCGCTACCCGGCGAGGTCCGCGAGGACGCGTGACGCGTCGGCGCCGCGATCGTCGATGATCGGGCGGCCCCCGGCGTCGGCGTTGGGGTCGCCGCCGGTCACGAGGGACGCCAGCGCGTCGAGGGCTGGCATCAGCTCCCGCAGCTCGCGGGGCGGGGGGAAGTACTCGGTCTCGTCGGTGACGAACACCGGCTCGACCCCCTCCGTCGGGGCCAGCTTGTCGACGACGGCGGCGACGATGTCTTCGGGGGCGCTGGCCCCGGCGGTGACGCCGACGACCCGGGCCCCGCCGAGCGCGGTGAGGTCGAGCTCGTCGGGTCCGTCGACGCGCAGCACCCGGTCGCAGCCGGCGTCGGCGGCGACCTTGGCCAGGGCGAGGGTGTTGGAGGAGTTGGCGCTGCCGATCACCACCACCGCGTCGGCGGTGGCGGCGACGACGCGGAGCGCGGCCTGGCGGTTCGTCGTCGCGAAGCACAGGTCGTCGCGGGTCGCGGTCCAGAGCGTCGGGAAGCGGTCCCGGGCCTGGTCCATGATCCCCTCCCAGTCGTGGAGGGCGAGGGTGGTCTGGGCCAGGAGCGCGACCCGCTCGGGGTCCTCGACGGTGTCGATCGCGGCGGCGAGGTCGGTGTCGTGCTCGACGAGGCGCATGGCGTCGGGGGCGACGGCGAGGGTGCCGACGGCCTCGTCGTGGCCGGCGTGGCCGACGTAGAGGATCGTGTACCCCTTGTTGGCCCGGACCTTGGCCTCGTGGTGGACCTTCGTGACGAGCGGGCAGACCGCGTTGACGACGAAGCGGTCGTGCTCCTGGGCCGCGGCGACGATCTCGGGGGCGGAGCCGTGCGCGGAGAGCATGAGCGGCGCGCCCGCGGGGACGTCGTCGAGGTCGTCGACGAACACCACCCCGAGTTGACGGAACCGGTCGACGACGAGCCGGTTGTGGACGATCTCGTGGTAGCAGTAGACGGGCGGCTCGAAGATCCGCACCATCCACGCCAGCGCCTTGATCGCCATCTCGACCCCGGCGCAGAAGCCGCGCGGCTCCGCGAGGAGGACCCGTTCGACGGTGGTGTCCGGCGTTGCCATCCGCGCCCGAGGGTACCGGTCGGTCTCGGTGCTCGTAGACTCCGGTCATGACTGCCGCTCGGGTGGTGGCGGTCGCACCCGGCTCGCCCGCTTCGCAGGCCGGGATCCGTCCCGGGGACGAGCTCGTTGCGCTCAACGGTGAGGCGGTGCGCGACGTCATCCGGTACCAGCTCCAAGCCGACGAGGCCTCCGTCGACCTCGACGTGCGCCGCGACGGCGACGCCCACCGGGTCACCATCGACAAGAGCGACGGGGAGGCCCTCGGGCTCGAGCTCTCGACGGCGGTGTTCGACCAGGTGCGCACCTGCGACAACCACTGCCCGTTCTGCTTCATCTACCAGCTGCCGAAAGGGATGCGGCGCAGCCTGTACCTCAAGGACGACGACTACCGCCTGTCCTTTCTCTACGGCAACTTCACCACCCTGACCCGCTTCACCGAAGCCGACCTCGAGCGGGTCGTCACCGAGGGCCTCGGGCCCCTCTACGTCAGCATCCACGCCACCGACCCCGAGCTGCGAGCCCAGCTGCTCCGCAACCGGCGGGGCGCGACGAGCCTCCGGTGGCTCGCCGCGCTCCTCGACGCCGGCGTCGAGGTCCACGGCCAGATCGTCGTCTGCCCCGGCCTCAACGACGGTCCCGCGCTCGACGACACCCTCCTCGGCGTCCTCGACCGCTACCCGCGGCTCGCGACCGTCGCCGCGGTGCCCGTCGGGGTCGGCACCCACTCCCCGGAGCCGAGCCTCAAGGCGCACACAACCGCCGACGCGGCCCGCGTCCTCGACCAGATCGCCCGGTGGCAGACCCGGTTCGTCGACTCGCTCGGCCGGCGGCTCGTGTACGCGGCCGACGAGTACTACCTCCTCGCGGGGCGGGCGTTTCCCGACCCCGACGCGTACGACGGGTTCGCGCAGCACGAGAACGGCATCGGCATGGCCCGCACCTTCCTCACCGAGGTGCGCCGCGCCCTCGCCGGCGACGACGTCGCCGGGCAGCGTCCCCATGCCGGGTTCTTCGCCTGGGTCGACGGGGCTCCCGCCACCGGGTACCGCGCCCCCCGTCGCATCACCATCAAGCAAGCCCCGGCGCGGACCGTGCCGGTCGGGATCGTCACCGGCGAGTACGGCGCCCGCGTCCTCGCGCCGCTCGTCCCGCAGCTGAGCGCCCACGCCGGCGTCCCGGTGCGCGTGATCCCGGTGAGCAACCAGTTCTTCGGCGGCAACATCGCGGTCACCGGGCTCCTCACCGGCACCGACGTCGCCGCCGCGCTCGACACCCAACCCGCCACCGACCGGTACCTCCTGCCCGACGTGGTGCTGTCCCGCGACCAGTTCCTCGACGGGCAGACCGTCGCCGACCTCCCCCGCGCGGTCGAGGTCGTCGCCACCGACGGCGCGTCGCTCGTCGCGGCCCTGGCGTGACGCTCCCCACCGTCGCCGTCATCGGGCGCCCCAACGTCGGCAAGTCCACGTTGGTGAACCGCATCGTCGGCGGCCGGCGAGCCATCGTCCAGGAGCGACCCGGTGTCACCCGGGACCGCAAGGAGCTCGAAGCCGAGTGGCAAGGCCGGCCGTTCCGGGTGGTCGACACCGGCGGCTGGGTCCCACCCGACGTCTCCACCGACGACGCCCGGACCCTCACCCGCGCCGTCAGCGCCCAAGCGGAGCGGGCCATGACCGACGCCGACGTGCTCCTCCTCGTCCTCGACGCCGCGGTCGGGATCACCGAGGAAGACGCCGGCGTCGCCCGGCTGCTCCAGCGCAGCGACAAGCCGGTCCTGGTGGTCGCCAACAAGGTCGACGACGAGCGGCGCGAGACCGACGCGTGGACGTTCGCGCGCCTCGGGCTCGGCGACCCGATCCCGGTGTCCGCGATCCACGGTCGCGGCAGCGGTGACCTGCTCGACGCGCTCGTCGCGGCCCTGCCCCCCGAGGCCGACGTAGTCCCCGACGGGCCGAAGCTGTTCTCGATCGCCATCGTCGGTCGACCCAACGTCGGCAAGTCCACCCTCTTCAACCGGCTCGTCGGCGACGAGCGCACCGTCGTCCACGACCAGCCCGGCACGACCCGCGACGCCATCGACACCGTCGTCGACACCCCCGACGGGCCGTTGCGGTTCGTCGACACCGCCGGCATGCGGCGCCGCAGCCGCATCGACGAGGCCACCGAGTACTACGGGCTCGTCCGGGCCCTCGAGGCGGTCAACCGGGCCGACGCGGCCCTGCTCGTCATCGACGCGTCGGTCGGTGTCACCCACCAAGACCAGCGGCTCGCCGAACGCGTCGACGCGGCCGGGACCGCCATCGTCGTGATCCTCAACAAGTGGGACCTCCTCGACGCCGACCCCGACCAGCGGCGCGCCGTGCTCGCCGACGTCGCCGACCGGCTCGGGTTCCTCGGCTACGCCCCCGTCCTCAAGTCGTCGGCTGAGAGCGGACGCAGCGTCGGGCGGATCCTCCCCGCGCTGCGCGAAGCCGAGGAGGCCTACCACCGGCGGGTCCCGACCGCGGCGCTGAACCGCGTCGTCCAAGACGCCCAAGCCGCCCACCCGCCCCCCGTCGTGCACCGCCGCCG
>DAIMHT010000035.1:0-11353 GCA_036723155.1 Actinomycetota bacterium | reverse complement strand
TGCGCACCGGCGTCGAGTACGTGGAGACGATGCTGGCCTGCTTCAAGCTGCGGGCGGTCCCGATCAACGTCAACGACCGCTACGTGACCGACGAGGTCGCCGAGGTGTGCGCCGATGCCGACGCGGTCGCGCTCGTCGCCGATCCCGAGCTCCCGGCCGACGTCGACACGGTCGCGGCCCGGCTCCCCGCGCTCCGCGCCACGCTTACCGTCGGTGCGGCTTACGACGACGTCATCGACCGCGGACCCCCGGGTCGGGACTTCCCGCCCCGCTCCGCCGACGACCACTACATCCTCTACACCGGCGGCACCACCGGACGGCCCAAGGGGGTGGTGTGGCGCCACGAGGACATCTTCTTCGCCGCGCTCGGCGGCGGGAACGCCGGCGGCCCCCCGATCGAGCACCCCGACGCCATCGGTCCCCTCGCGGTCACGAACCGAGCCCAGCGGCTCGCCCCGTTCCTTCCCGCCGGTGATCCCGGCCCCGAGCAGTTCGTCGTCCTCGCGCTCGGTCCGCTCGCCCACGCCAGCGGGCAGTGGTCGTCGCTGGGCACGCTCCTCGGTGGCGGCCGCGCCGTGCTGTACCCCGATCGCCACATGGACCTGGCCCGCGTCCTCGTGCTCGTGGAACGCGAACAGGTCGTGATGCTGAACCTCGTCGGCGACGCCAGCGGCCGCCCGCTCCTCGACCAGCTGCGCGACGCGCCCGACGCGGTCGACACGACCTCGCTCCGACTCCTCGGCTCCGGCGGGAGCCTCTTGTCCGCCGACGTGAAACGTGGCCTCCTCGCCGCGCTCCCGACGGTCCTGACCGTCATGGAAGCCATCGGTTCCTCCGAGGCCCCGGTGCAGGCCATCGCCCTCGTCGCCGCCACCGACGCACCGACCGAGTCGCTGCACTTCGCCGGTCGCGACACCACGATGGTCGTCGACGACGACCTGACCCCCGTCGCGCCCGGCTCCGGTCGCGTCGGGCGGCTCGCCACCACCGGACGCGCCCCGCTCGGCTACTACAACGACGCGGCCAAGAGCGCCCGCACCTTCGTCGAGATCGACGGGCGCCGCTGGACCCTCCCCGGAGACATGGCGACCGTCGACGCCGACGGCAGCATCCGGCTCCTCGGCCGGGGGTCGCAGTCGATCAACACCGGCGGCGAGAAGGTGTACCCCGAAGAGGTCGAAGCGGTCCTGCGCACCCATCCCCGCGTCGCCGACGCGGTCGTCGTGGGCGCGCCCGACCCCCGGTTCGGGGAGCGCGTGGTCGCCGTCGTCGCCCCGACCACCCCCGGCGATCCCCCCGCCCTCGCCGACCTCCAAGCCCACTGCCGGGCCCGACTCGCCGGCTACAAGGTCCCGCGGGCCCTGCACCTCGTCGACGCCGTCGACCGGTCCCCGGCCGGCAAGCCCGACTACACCCGGATCCGGGCCCGGATCGCCGCTGCGACCCCCTGAGGCCCGGGACCAGAAGCCGCTACAGAACCCGGCGCCGCCCGCCGACGTTGTGAGGTCAACACGACTGGGAGACCAACAACATGGTGCACCTGCTCAGCCCCGAGACCGTCGCCCTCACCGGCCGGATCATCCCGTGCCCCTGCTGCGGCTACGCCCACGCCCTGCGACCCATCGGCCAGTACGACCGCCGCCTCGTCGTCGACTGCGGCGACCGGACCCTCGTGATGGGGGAGGGATCCCACCTCTATCGGCGGCCCCGGGTCGAGATCCCTACCGACTGACCCCCGCCGGGCCGGCCGGGACGAGCCGCCCGGCCCATCGGCCAAACTGGTCGGTCCATGCCGACCCAGCTGTCGCATCTCGAGGCCCTCGAAGCCGAGTCGATCCACATCATCCGTGAGGTCGCGGCCGAGTTCGAGCGGCCCGTCCTCCTCTTCTCCGGCGGCAAGGACTCCGCGGTGATGCTGCGGCTCGCCGAGAAGGCGTTCTGGCCGGCCCGGATCCCGTTCCCGGTGATGCACGTCGACACCGGCCACAACTTCGACGAGGCCATCGAGTACCGGGACCGTCGCGTCGCGGAGCTCGACCTGCAGCTCGTCGTGGCCTCGGTGCAAGCGTCCATCGACGCCGGCCGGGTCGTCGAGGAGCAAGGCCCGCGGGCGTCCCGGAACCGGCTCCAGACGGTGACGCTGCTCGACGCCATCACCGAGCACGGCTACGACGCGGTGTTCGGCGGCGGCCGCCGCGACGAGGAGAAGGCCCGAGCCAAGGAACGCGTCTACTCGTTCCGGGACGAGTTCGGACAGTGGGACCCCAAGAACCAGCGGCCCGAGCTGTGGTCGCTCTACAACGGCCGGCACCGCAAGGGCGAGCACATCCGGGTGTTCCCGCTCTCGAACTGGACCGAGCTCGACGTCTGGCAGTACATCGCCACCGACGACGTCGAGATCCCCTCCATCTACTACGCGCATCGACGCTCCGTGGTGCGACGCGACGGCATGCTCCTCGCCGTCACCCCCTACCTGGGCCACCTCGACGGCGAGACCCCCGAGACGCTGCTGGTCCGGTTCCGCACCGTGGGCGACGCCACCTGCACCGGCGCCGTCGAATCCGCCGCGGCCACCGTCGCGGACGTGATCACCGAGGTCGCGGCGTCGCGGGTCACCGAGCGGGGCGAGACCCGAGCCGACGACCGCATCTCCGAGGCCGGCATGGAGGACCGCAAACGGGAGGGCTACTTCTAGATGGAGCTCCTGCGCTTCGCGACCGCCGGCTCCGTCGACGACGGCAAGAGCACCCTCATCGGCCGGCTGCTCCTGGAGACGAAGCAGATCTTCGAGGACCAGCTCGAAGCCGTCGAGCGCACCAGCCGCGACCGCGGCTTCGACTACGTCAACCTGGCGTTGCTCACTGACGGCCTCCGAGCCGAACGGGAGCAGGGCATCACCATCGACGTCGCCTACCGGTACTTCGCGACCCCGAGACGCAAGTTCATCATCGCCGACACCCCCGGCCACACCCAGTACACCCGCAACATGGTGACCGGCGCCTCGACCGCCGACATGGCCCTCGTCCTCATCGACGCCCGCAAGGGGGTGCTCGAGCAGTCCCGACGCCACGCCGTGATCGCCTCCCTGCTCCAGGTCAAGCACCTCGTGCTGTGCGTCAACAAGATGGACCTCGTCGACTTCGACGAGTCCCGCTTCGACGAGATCTGCGCCGAGTTCACCGACTTCGCGGCCAAGCTCGACATCGACGACCTCGCGTTCATCCCCGTCTCCGCCCTCCTCGGCGACAACGTCGTCTCCCACTCGCCGAGCACCCCCTGGTACGAAGGCCCGACGCTGCTCCACCACCTCGAGCACGTCTACATCGGCTCCGACCGCAACCTCATCGACGCCCGCTTCCCCGTCCAGTACGTCATCCGGCCCATGAGCCACGAGCACCACGACTACCGCGGCTACGCCGGCCAGGTGGCCAGCGGCATGTTCCGACCCGGCGACGAGGTGCTCGTGCTCCCGAGCGGGTTCACGACCAGCATCGAGGCGATCGACGAGTACGGCGGCCCCGTCGACGAGGCCTACCCGCCGATGTCGGTGAGCATCCGCCTCGCCGACGACCTCGACATCAGCCGCGGTGACCTGCTGTGCCGCCCCAACAACGCGCCCATCGTCACCCAAGACGTCGACGCCATGATGTGCTGGTTCACCGACCGGCCCCTCCGGGAAGGCGCGGTGTACGCGGTGAAGCACACCACCCGCAGCGCCCGGGCCCGGGTGCAGCACCTCCACTACCGCCTCGACGTGAACTCGCTGCACCGCGACGAGGACGCGGACTCCCTGACCATGAACGACGTCGGGCGGGTCAGCCTCCGCACCACGACGCCGCTCTTCATCGACGAGTACCGCCGCAACCGGGTCACGGGCTCGTTCATCCTCATCGACGAATCGAACTTCGAGACCGTCGGCGCCGGGATGGTGCTCGGCGCCTCGGCGCCGTGAGCGTCTCCCCGGTCAGTCCCGACGTCACCTGGCACGACGAGGGGATACCCCGCGAGGCCCGCTGGGCCGCGCGCGGCGTGCACGGCGCCACCGTCTGGCTCACCGGCCTCTCGGGCTCGGGGAAGTCGACGATCGCGGCCGCGGTCACCGCCGCGCTCACCACCCGCGGGGTCCTGGCGTACACCCTCGACGGTGACAACCTCCGGCACGGCCTGAACGGCGACCTCGGCTTCACCGCCGCCGACCGAGCCGAGAACGTCCGGCGCGTCGCCGAGGTCGCCCGCCTCTGCGCCGACGCCGGCCTCGTCGTCCTCGCCCCCGTCATCAGCCCCTACCGGGCCGGGCGGGCCCAGGCCCGAGCCATCCACGACGCCAGCGGCCTGGTCTTCGTCGAGGTCTTCGTCGACGCGCCGCTCGACGTGTGCGAGACCCGCGACCCGAAAGGCCTCTACCAGCGGGCCCGGGCGGGGGAGCTGACCGGCCTGACCGGCGTCGACGACCCGTACGAGGCCCCCGAGGACGCCGAGCTCGTCCTCGCCACCGCCCAGCTGAGCCCCACCGCGGCGTCAGCGGCGATCCTCGAGGCGCTCGAGACCCGGGGCGTCGTGCCAAGATCGGCCCCCACCGAGGAAGGAGCCGGGTGAGCACCGAGATCGAGGTCCCAGGTCAAGCCCAGGTCCCGTCCCGCCTCGAGCGGGCCCAGGCCGCGGAACGCGACCTGATGGTCACCGCGGTGAAAGCCTCGCTGATCGCCATCCCGATCTGCGTGGTCATCTGGCTCGGGATGGTGTCGATCGCGCTGGCGCTCGCGCACAGCGGCAACTTCCTGGTGGTCCTGCCCATGGCCGGCGGCGTCGGCGTCGTGGCCGGCGTGTTCTTCGGCGGGTGGGCGGCGTTCCTCGCCAAGGCCCATGCCCTCGACGAGCTCGACCGCCGAGTCGAGCGACCTGACGTCACCGCACCGGCGACGCCGGCGGACAGCTAGCCCCCGAAGTTCTCGGTGGCCAACACCTCTCCGTTGGCGTACGCGAGACCGATGCCCATCGACGAGTAGGCCGGGGAGAGGATGTTCGCCCGATGGTCGGGTGAGTTCATCCAGGCGTTGTGCATGTCCGCGGCCGACATCGACGCCGGGCCCTTCAGGATGTTCTCCCCGAGGGTGTGGTACCCCTGGTAGCCGGGAGAGGTGATCGCCGCGTTGAGATCCCGGTGGTAGAAGCCACCGGTGCTCGCGAGGTACTGGCTCCACGCGGTGGCCAGGCATCCCAGCTGGCCGTTCCACACCAGCGGCGCCAGCCCGTTCTGGGCCCGCGAGTTGTTGGTGTAGGCGAAGATCGCGTTGGTGGTGGCGTCGGGCCCAAGGGCTGGGGGGCGCCGAGCATCGCCTGGAACCGGTCCAGGAGCCCGTCGACGCCGGCGCCGTGGAGGGTCATGCCCCCGTCGATGACGAGATTCTGACCGGTGATGAACCGGGCCAGGTCCGAGCAGAGGAACACGACCACGTCGGCGATGTCCTCGGGGGTGCCGATGCGGGCCAGGGGGGTCTTGGCCTCCATGTGCGGGACGGTCCAGTCGAACCCCCGCAGCAAGATGTCGGTGAGGCCGGTGTGGATCATCCCCGGCGAGACCGCGTTGACCCGAACCGTGGGCGCGTACTCGAGCGCGGCGGTGGCGGTCAGCGCCGCGACTGCGGCCTTCGCCGCGGCGTAGGGGGCCTCACCGGCCGCGGGGCGTGTCCCGCTGATCGACGCCGTGCTCACGACGGCACCGCCGCCGGTCTGCACGATCAGCGGCGCGCCAACGCGCAGCCCATGGAAGACACCGGACAGGTTGAGGCGGACGATCCGGTCCCACTCGGCGGGATCCCACTGGTCGATCGGAGCGAGGTTCGACGCGCCGGCGTTGTTGAACAGCGCGGTGACGCCGCCCATCCACGCCGCGGCGTCGTTGATTGCCCGTTCCATCGCCGCGGCGTCGGTCACGTCGACGGTCCACGCCCGTCCCCCCACCTCACCGGCGGTGGCCGCGGCGCCGTCCTCGTTGATGTCGAGGACCGCCACCGTGGCGCCCTCCCGGACCATCGCTCGGCACGTCGCCCGGCCGATGCCCGAGGCGCCGCCGGTCACGACGGCCCGGTGCCCGTCGAGCAGTCCCATGGATGCCGCTCCCTCGTCGCTTGCGGCGACCATCATGGTCGGTCGGCCGAACGGACGGAGCGAACCCGACACCATGTGGAAGGCCACGGTCAAGGGGATCTTCGCCCGCAAGGTGCGTCTCGCCCTGACCGCGGTCGCGGTGCTGCTCGGCGTCGCCTTCGTGAGCGGCACCTATGTGCTCACCGACACGCTGAACCAGTCGTTCCAGGGCGTGTTCCGCCAGACCCTCGCCGGGGTCAGCCTCGTGGTGCAGCGCAACGCGCCGTTCGGCGGCGGGGGCAGCGCCGACCGGGAACGGTTCCCCGAGAGCGTGGTCAGCACCGTGCAGGCGGTCCCGGGGGTGGCCGCGGCCAACGGGTTCGTCGAGGGGTACGCCCAGTTCGTCGACCGGTCTGGTCACGCCATCCAGAGCACCGGGGCCCCGACGCTCGGCCTCGCTTGGGCGCAAACCGGGTCGCACGGCCCGCTGCGCCTCATCGCCGACGGGAGCCGTCGGAGCCGCCCCCCGCAACGTCCCGGGGAAGTCGCCATGGACTTCGGCACCGCAAGTCGGTACGGGTTCCATGTCGGCGACCACGTCGACGTCCTCCTTCAAGGCCCCAAGGAGCGCTTCCGGATCGTCGGGTTGTTCGGTCTCGGGAACCGGTCGGACCTCGGCGCGGTGACGTTCGCCGCGTTCGATCTGCACACCGCGGAGCGGGTCTTCGCCACCCCGGGTCAGCTCGACGCCGTCAGCGTCACCGCGGCGCCGGGCACCAACCTGGCGGTGTTGCGCACCCGGCTCGAGCTCGCCCTCGGACCGGAGTACGAGGTCACCTCGGCGGCCCAGGTCGCCCAAGACCGGGGCCAGGTCGTCCTCACGTTCCTCGACCTGCTGACCCAGCTGCTCCTCGGGTTCGCCGCGATCGGCGTCGTCGTCGCTGCGTTCATCATCTTCAACACCTTCACGATCCTGGTGACGCAACGCACCCGGGAGTTGGGGCTGTTACGCGCGCTCGGGGCGAGCCGCACCCAGATCGTGGCCTCGGTCGTCGCCGAAGCCGCGGTCATCGGGCTCGTGGCCGGCGGCGTCGGCATCGGGCTCGGCTACGGGCTCGCCGACGTCCTTCTTTCCTTGTCGTCCCGGCTCGGGTTTGACGTGCCCAGCCAGGCGCTCGTCCTCGAGGCGCGCACTGTCATTGTGGCGCTCAGTGTCGGGGTTCTCGGCACCGTCGCGGCGTCGGTGTGGCCTGCGGTGCGCGCGGCCCGGGTCCCCCCGATCGCCGCCACGACCGAGGTCGTCCTCACCCGGCCCCGACCGTTCCGGCGCCGGGCGTTCGTCGGCGTGGTCCTCGTCGCCGCCGGGATCCCGCTCCTCGTGATCGGCCTCGACCGCACCCGGCACGCCAGCGACGTCCTGCGCGAGATCTGGTGGGTGGCGCTCGGGGCGATGCTGGTGTTCTTCGGGGCGGTCGTGCTCCTCGCCCTCGTCGCCGGGCCCCTCGCCGGTCTGCTGGGCCGGCCTCTGCGCGCGGCAGGGGTCACTGGGACCCTGGCCCGGGGCAACGCGATGCGAAACCCTCGCCGCACCGCGGCGACCGCCTCCGCGCTCGTCATCGGCCTCGCGCTCGTGGGGCTCGTCGCCACCTTCGGCGATTCCGCGAAGGCGTCGGTGCGGCTGGCGGTCAACAGCGGGATCCGCGCCGATCTGATCCTCAAGGCCCAGCAGTTCGCCATGTTCTCGCCCGAGGTCGCCCACCGTGTCGCGGCGCTGCCCGCCGTCGACGCCGTCACCGCGTTCCGGTTCGGGAACATCCGAGTCCCGGTCGGCGGTAACCAGGAGACCATCGCCGGCGCCGACCCGGCCCTCCTGGCCCGCGTCGTCGACCTCGGCGTCGGGCCCGGCAGCATCGCCAGCATGGGCGCCGACGGGGTGCTCGTCGCCCAAGACACGAGCGACCAGTACAACCTGCGCGTCGGCTCGCTGGTCAACATGCAGTTCCCCCGCGGGATCCTGACCCTCCGCGTCGCCGGCATCTACCGCCAACGCGACTTCACCGGAGGGTTCCCGGTCGGGTTCGTGGTCGCGGCGCCGGCCTACGAGCAAGGATTCGGGTCCGACGCCCAAGACGCCCTGGTGTACGTGCGAGCCAAGCCCGGTGAGGCCGCGGCGGCCCGCGACCAGGTCCGCGCCGCGCTCGGCGGCGCGTTTCCCAACATCAACGTGTTCACCCGCGCCGAGTACCGCAGCGACCAGGAACGCGCCATCAACCAGTTCCTCGCCGTGACCGTCGCGCTCCTCATGCTCTCCGAGCTCATCGCGGTGCTCGGGATCGTGAACACGTTGGCGTTGTCGGTGTTCGAGCGCACCCACGAGCTGGGGCTGCTGCGAGTGGTCGGCATGTCGCGGCGTCAGATGCGGCGCATGATCCGCGGCGAATCGGTGATCGTCGCCCTCATCGGCGGGATCGTCGGCACCGCGCTGGGGCTGTTCTGGGGCTGGGCGTTCACCACCGCGCTGCGGGCCCAGGGCGTCACCGTGCTCAGCGTCCCCGCCCTCCAGCTCGCCGGGTTCGTCGCCCTGTCCATGGTCGCCGGCGTCGTCGCCGCCCTCGGGCCCGCCTGGCGGGCCTCGCACCTCGACGTCCTCGCCGCCGTCGCCGACGAGTAGCCCTCCGGGCCCAGGGCTCGCAGGGGTCCCGGGACCGCCCGCCAGTATTGGGTCGAGACCGGTGCAACCCGGGGTCCCCCTCGACGTTGTCCCTCGGGTCGCGCCGAGGCGCGGGTGCGGCCGTGCCGGGGGGAGGGAACCCCGCTCACCCGACGATCCCCAGCAGACACAGCCCCGCCCCGAAGCAGCCCGGCCCGACGGCCGGGCTGCTTCGTGGGCCGCTCCCGCTCAAGGTGACGTGAGGAACGCCCGATGTTCCGTCCGAGGACGACCTCCGGGGGCGGGGGTTCGGAGCAAGGTTCATGGTGCTCATGCCGGAACGAGATCAGCGCCGCTCAGGGGACGCCGAATCCGACGCGCTCCGGCGCGTCAGCCTCGGCCGCGAGCTCCAGCGCGCCCTCACCGGCGGGGAGCTGCAGCTGGCGTACCAGCCGGTCGTCAACATGGTCGACGGGGCGGTCTGTGGCGTCGAAGCGCTCCTGCGATGGGAGCATCCCCACCTCGGGCTCATGTGGCCCGGAGAGTTCCTCGACGCCGTGCACGGCACCGACCTCGGCACCCAGCTGCTGCGCTGGGTCATGAAAGAGGCGCTCGGGCACGCGGCCGGGTGGCGGACCCGCTTCCCCGACCATCCCATCTGGGTGTCGGTCAACGTCGTCGGTCACGACTTCGTGTCCGAAGGGCTCCTCAGCGACGTCGCCGAGATCCTGCAGGCGAACCAGCTCGACCCGGGCGCCCTCGCGCTCGAAGTCAAAGAACGCGACGTCTTCGACGACCCCTACGGGCTCGTCCGGGAACGACTCGACACGATCAAAGCGTCCGGCATCGGGGTCCTCGTCGACGACTTCGGCAACGCGCACGCGGCCCTCATGACCGCGCTCGAAGCGTGGCCACCGAACGTGATGAAGGTGTACCCCGGGTTCGTGTCCCAGGTCGCCACCGAGGCGTACGAAGCGACCGTCGCGAGCATGAACACCCTCCGGGACTGGCCCATCGACGTCCTCAAGCTCGACCGCTCCCTGCTCGACCGGCTGTTCACCGACCAGGGCGCCGAGCCGCTCGTCGACGGCCTCGTCCGCCTGGCCCGCAGCCTCGGGTTGCGCACGTTGGCGACGAGCATCGAGTCGCCGAGCGAAGCCCGCCAGCTGTACCACCTCGGCTGTGACATGGCCCAGGGGTACTACTTCCATCGGCCCCAGACCCCCGAGTACGTCGACGTGCTCCTCGCCGAGCAGGACCACGACGCGTCGAACCCGGCCGGGGTGGCCGACGACCCGGCCCTCGAGGCCCGCAACGCCTAAGCCCAGCCCGGCGCCTCGACCCCGCCGCCCCAGGGGCGTCCCACGTCGGGTCACCGGGCGGTGACGAACCCACGAACACGGCGTGACACCTCGGCCCGAGGCTCACCCGCGGGCGTGATCGTCCCGCTGTCGCGCGGTACGGTCCGGGCTCCATTCACGGCGGAGGGACGGGACGGTGGGCGGGCGACGGTGGTGGGCCACGGCGATCGCGGCGATGAGTGTCCTCGGGGTCGGCGCGGCCGGCGTCCCGGCTTCGGCGGCTGCGTCGCCGACGCCGAAGTCGCCGGTGAAGCACGTCTTCGTCGTGGTGCTCGAGAACGCCAGCGCCAGCGAGGTCGCCAGCCCCACCTTCTCGACGACGATGCCCTACCTGTCGTCCCTGGCCGCCAAGGGCGTCTCCCTCGACCAGATGTACGCCATCGGCCACGTCAGCTTGGACAACTACATCGGGATGACCAGCGGGTACGAGCCCAATGCCAAGACCAGCGCCGACTGCTTCCAGTACGACTGCGTGTACCCGGTCGGCCAGGACGACAACGTCGCCAACCAGCTCGAAGCCAAGCACCTCACGTGGAAGGGCTACATGGACGGCATGACCCAGCCGTGCCAGAAGCCGCCCACCCAAGGTGCCCCCGACCCGTACCAAACCGGGTACGCCACCCGGCACGACCCGTTCATGTACTACGCCAGCATCGTGGACAACGCGACCCGATGCCGGACCCACGTCGTCCCGTTCCCCCAGCTCGCCACCGACCTCGCCGCGAACAAGGTCCCCAACTACTCGTTCATCTCACCCAGCACCTGCAACGACGCGCATGACCGCGGGTCGGCCTGCGGGCTCGAGCAAGCCGACGTCTGGATGAGCCAGCACGTCCAGCCCATCCTCAAGTCGAAGGCGTACAAGGACGGCGGCGTCCTCATCATCACGACCGACGAGTCCGAGATCTCCGACTCGTCGGGCTGCTGCGGCAACGCCCACGGCGGCCACATCGCGACGTTCGTCGTCTCGCCGCTGATCGCCAAGCCCGGCAGCCACACCGCGACGCAGTACACCCACTACTCGACCCTGCGGTGGATCGAGGACAGCTTCGGCCTCGCCTGTCTCCGCCACGCCTGCGACCCCGGCACGACCAGCTTCGGGACCGATGTCTTCAAGGCTCCGGCCGCGGGCAGCACCAAGACCGCAACGTCCTGACGTCCTCGGTCCCGAGTCCCGATCGACCGCGGGACGGAACGGCTTTAGGCGGTCACGGCCCGTTCGACGCGGCGCTGCGCGATCAGGCCGCCGGCGACG